>JAUVCN010000111.1 GCA_030595715.1 Thermoplasmatales archaeon | reverse complement strand
GACAAGCGCCCTTGCCATTGTGACCCTCTGTCTCTCACCTCCTGACAGCTGTGATGGTCTATGCTTCTCGAGACCTTTCAAGCCAACCACTGCAAGTGCTTCTTCCGCCTTCCTTCTGGCTTCTTTGGGACGGATTCCACTGAGTAAAAGGACCATTTCGACATTTTCCACTGCTGTCAGAACGGGAAGTAGATTGTAGAACTGGAAAACGAATCCCATGTTCTTTGCCCTATATTCTGTCCTCTGATCATCTTTCATCTTGGCAAGGTCCGTTCCCTCGATGAACGCATTTCCTGATGTGACATCATCCAGTCCGGACAGGCAGTTCAGAAGGGTTGTCTTTCCGCAACCGGACGGACCCATGATAGCGACCATCTCTCCCTTGCTGACCCTCAGATCGATGCCTCTGAGAGCATTAACCCTGACGCTACCGGTATCATATACTTTAACGACCTCTTTGGACTCTACAATATAGTCGACTTCAGCGGGTGCCATCCTATCATCTCCCATTGGGATGGTCCACTAAATATCAATATAAATAGATTGTGACAGAATGATAACGAGGCCCCAGAAGGGACCTCGAACGAACCTATTCTCAAATATGTTCAGGTCTGTGCATTATGATCTCAATTCCTGGGAGCCCCTCTATTCGGAGGTCATCTCCTGGATGTGTTTTTACTCCCTTTATTCGGAGGTCTTCTTCTCGGGGGTCTTCTTGGTTTATCCACGGCCCCTTCGGGCCTTGGAAGCAGAGCCTTCATGGACGCCTCTACCTTACCCCTGTCGATGGCGATGATCTTTACCCTGATCTTGTCACCAACAGATACTTTGTCTGTAACCTTGTCCACATGTCCCCATTCCAGTTCTGAAACGTGGAGTAGACCGTCGACCTTCTCTGTCAGCTTCACGAATGCACCGAAGGGCATGATCTTCACCACAACAGCTTCATCGAAGATATCTCCGACCTCCAGTGTCCTGACAATGGATCGGATCTTTTTCTCGGCAAGTTTTGCGTTTGCCGCATTCTCCGAAGTGATCATTACCGTTCCATCATCTTCAACATCTATCTGGACCTCGAAGTCCTCACACATTCCCCTTATCATCTTACCACCGGGTCCGATGATGTCCCCGATCTTCTCGGGATCGATGGTCAGTGAGATTATCCTTGGGGCAAATTCTGAGATCTCCTTCCTTGGCTCCGGTATTGCTTTCTTCAGGATATCGAGGACCTCATTTATGGCCTTCCTCATCTGAGGGAATGTGGCCTTGATGATGTCCATTCCAAGACCAGGGGTCTTGGTATCCATCTGTATGGCTGTGATGCCTTCTTCGGTGGATGTGAACTTGAAGTCCATACCGCCGTTCCCATCCTCAAGGTCCTGAAGGTCTGTCAATACCTTCCATTTCTTTCCCCTGGATGCGAGACCCATTGCCATTCCAGCCACGGGTTTCCTTATCGGTACACCGGCATCCATAAGTGCAAGTGTGGAACCGCATGTCGATGCCATTGATGATGACCCATTGGATCCCAATACTTCGCTTACGACCCTGATGGTATAGGGGAAGTCACCCTGTCCAGGAAGGACCGGGACAAGGGCCTTTTCCGCAAGGGAACCGTGTCCTATCTCTCTTCTTCCTGCTCCCCTCATGAACTTGACCTCACCAACCGAAAAGGGCAGGAAATTGTAGTGGTGGAAGTATTTTTTCTTCTCATCCTTCTCCATGCTCTCCACGATCAGATCATCTCCGGGTGCACCGAGTGTGCAGAAGGAGAGGACCTGTGTCTCTCCCCTGTTGAAAAGACCTGTTCCGTGGCATCTCGGGATCATTCCGACCTCCGCCGACAGGTCCCTGATCTCATCGAGCTTCCTTCCATCGACCCTCTTATCATCCTTTAAGATGGATTCTGTCACCTGTTCCTCGATGAAATCGAAGAAGAACTTCTTCATGAGCTTCTTGAGATAGGATCCTGTCTCCTCCTCATCCCTGTCCTTTGTCTTGAGCTTCTTACTGAACTCTGCTATCAACAGTTCCTCGAGCTCCTTTATGATCTTCTTTCTCTCTCCCTTTGATCCCTTGGGGGTGCTGAAGAGATATTTGTCGAGCTGTGGGATAGCCTTCTTCTTGATCTTATCGACGACCTTCTTGTCCTCATCGGATAGGTCCACGCTCCAGGTCAGATCTTCATTTTTGATCTTTTCCTTTCCGATCTTCTTCTTGATCTTGTCCATTAACTTGACAATGGAGTCCATTACCGGAAAGGACATCTCGAAGGCTTTTATCATGGTGTCGTCGGGGATCTCCCTGGCATCACAATCCACCATGGTGATCCTGTTTCCATCTCCCATCAATATGAGATTGAGCTCTGCGAACTCGAGTTCATCCACGGATGGATTGACTATCATCTCACCATTGACCATACCTATCCTGCAACCGGTTATCGGTCCATTGAAGGGTATGTCGGAGATATCGAGGGCTATGGTGGCAGCTATCATTCCGAGAATGTCAGGTTTGACATCTCCATCGAAGCTGAGTGGCATGATGACCACCTGGACCTCGTTCCTCAACCCTTCCGGGAAGAGAGGGCGGATACCTCGGTCGATCATCCTTCCTGTAAGAACAGCATCATTGGATGGCCTGCCTTCCCTCTTTAGGAATCTGGGCCCCTTGATCTTTCCAACAGCGGAGTATCTTTCCTCGTAATCCACCATCAATGGGAAGAAGTCCATCCCGTCCCTGCCGGACTTGGACATTGTGGCTGTTGCCAGGACCATGGTATTTCCCAACTGGACCGTTACCGATGCTCCTGCTTGATGCGCCAATCTTCCGTGTTCAACTATCAGTTTCTTTCCTGCATATTCGGTCTCGAATTTCTCGACCTTCATAATTAATCACCGCGTATATGATCTACACAGGCAGCGGAGGTTTGACCGGCCATCCGGTCAAATTCTTTCTCATCTTGCGTCACCTTCGCTAGAGATAACATTCTGTCAAAACGGTTCGTATCAAGGATCGTTATATACCAAAAGGCCCTCAACACCCATATTTATCTTATCGGGTATTTCAACCTACATCCCTGGTCGTTGCCTTCCTGACCAGTTACATTCTTTCTTTTTCCTGTGAGTCAGGCTATCAATGTCATCTTACATATAAATCTTTTCCATGTTATCATCAATGTACATGGTAACATTGAAGTATTTTCAAAAATGTATATGTTACTTGACGGGGGGTTCAAATTGATAGAGATCGTTGAGTTGGAAAGGGATACTTTTGAAGATACCATAAACAGATGTGAAAAGATGGTCATTGTCGAGTTCTATACGAACAATTGCCCCAATTGTAAAGGAATGGAATCGATCTATCGATCCCTGGCATCCGATCTCGAGGGAAAGGCCATCTTCTGCAGGGTCAATGCTCAGCTTCATCAGGAACTTGCAATGATATACGGGATACAATCCGTACCAACCTTCAAGTTCTTCTGTCACAAGAAGTCAATAGGAGGTATAGTCGGAGCGGTGAACAAGACCATACTGAAGAACACCATCGTAGATTTCGCCCAGTGGAGACAGCAATGTGCCAAGGGATCCACACCTATGAGCTATGATATGACGGGATATGTCTAATATGCTTTGAGAGGTTATACCTGTTCCAAGGTGATCCCATGGCCAAGATAGACTGGTATGATCAGTTCGTGGACCTTGACTATACTCCGGATAGGAACGAGTTGCAGGTCCTGTTCCATTTTGAACCTCCACAGGGAATGTCAAGGAAGGAGAGTGCGGGAAGGATAGCCTCGGAGAGCTCCACCGGAACATGGACGACCCTTACCAATATACCGGAGAGGATGAAGGGACTCCAGGCAACGGCCTTCGAGATGGATGGGAACCTTCTCAAGGTATCATATCCACTCGATCTATGGGAGATGGGAAACATCTGTCAGCTTCTTTCGGGGATAGCAGGCAACATCTTCGGTATGAAGGGTGTGGATAACCTGAGACTTATCGATGCCAGAATTCCTGCCAAGTATCTATCCTCCTTCAAAGGACCGAACTACTCGATGAAGGGTATCAGAAGAATGATGAAGATAGAAGGACGACCACTGACCGGTGCCGTTCCGAAACCGAAGATAGGTTTCTCTGCCCTCGAACATGCAAAGGTCGGTTATGAGACCTGGATGGGAGGATTCGATTTCGTGAAGGATGATGAGAACCTTTCATCACTCAGGTTCAACAAGTTCGAAAAGAGGGTGGAACTGCTTTCGAGATATCGTGGACGGGCAGAGGATCGGACAGGATCCATAAAGGACGCTTTCATCAATATCACTGCCGATGTGGATGAGATGAAGAGGCGGGCCGATATCCTCCACGAGAATGGGTTCAGATACGCAATGGTGGATGTAGTGATCGTTGGCCACTCCGCTGTCCAATCCATAAGGGAGCATACCAGGGACCTGGGGATGGCAATTCATGCCCACAGGGCAATGCATGCAGCTTTCGACAGGGACCCGAGGCATGGGATCACCATGCAGTTCCTTGCAAAGACGATGAGGATGATCGGTGTGAACCAGATCCATTCGGGCACGGCCGTAGGGAAGCTCGTAGGATCGAAAGATGAGGTACTCTCGATAGCCGATGTCCTGAGAGAGAGCATAACAAGGGAAAGACCAGGGGTCCTTATGGAACAGGATTGGGGTTCGATAAAGAGTGCCTTCCCGGTATCATCCGGTGGGCTCCACCCCGGTCTTGTCCCTGATGTGATGGATATCTATGGGATCGATCTGGTCCTTCTGGTCAGTGGTGGCATCCACGGCCATCCAAATGGGACCAGGGCCGGTGCGAAGGCCACCATGCAGGCTGTCGAGGCATGGATGGACGGTGAAACACTCGAGGAGAGGGCCAGGACAGGACAGGAGCTATCCAAGGCCCTTGAAAAATGGGGTCATCACAAACCAAGGTAGATCAGAGTAGCCCGGATAGGTCATCGACAAGTGAATCGAACAGTTTCAATCCGTCATCCACAGGCTTTGGTGTGGAAAGATCAACACCCACATCCCTGAGAAGATCGATCGGGGGTTTGGAACCTCCTGCTTTCAGCATGTTGGTATATGCTTCAAGGTCGATCTTTCCACTGATAATGGAGTTTGAGATCGCTGTTGCGGCCGAGAATCCGGTTGCATATTTGTACACGTAGAAATTGTAATAGAAATGTGGTATCCTTGACCATTCCAGTTTGATCTCATCATCCAAATATGTCCCTGGTCCGAAATGGTCCCGGTTCAATTTACCATATGCCTCGGACAGGCCTTCGGCAGTGAGTGGTTGATAATCTTCCACCATGCTTGATATCAGCTGTTCGAATTCAGCGAACATGGTCTGTCTGAAGACCGTTCCCTTGAAACTGTCAAGATGATGGTTGATGAGATATGCTCTTTCCTCCCTGGAGGTCCATACTTTTGAAAGATGATGAAGGAGCAGGTTCTCGTTGACCGTGGAGGCTACCTCGGCCACGAAGATCCTGTAATCAGCTGTTATATGCGGCTGGTTCTTGTTTGCCAGATATGTGTGGACCGAATGGCCTATCTCATGGGCCAGAGTGAAGACATCGTTGACCTTTCCCTCAAAGTTCATAAGTATGTACGGAACGGAGTCATAGCAACCTGAAGAATAGGCACCGGACCTCTTACCTCTGTTCTCGTAAACATCTATCCATCTATTCTCCCTTGCATCCCTAAGGATCGCTCCGATCTCATCACCCAGGGGGGTCAATGCTTCCAGTATGATGTCCCAGGCCTCCTCATAGGAGATCTTTCGATCGAAATCCTTGACAAGTGGAGCATATACATCATACATATGGACCTGGTCGATCTCCAGAACGGATCTCCTGATATCAATATAATCATGCATGGATGGAAGATGTGACCTGACGGCTTCGATCAACGAATCATATACCTCCAAGGAGATCTCATCGTTGTCCAGTGAAGAGCCGATCGCCGAAGGATAGTTACGGGCCTTTGCCCTGAACATCCTCTTTTTCAATTCTCCTTCGAGCAGAGCAGCAAACGTGTTCTTGTGCTTCTCATATACCGAATACATTGCTTTGAACGCCCTTTTTCGGACATCCCTGTCCTCGGAGATCATAAAAGAGAAGTATCTTCCGTGTGAAAGTTCGACCTCATTTCCATCAGCATCCTTTATGGATGGGAATGTGAGATCTGCATCGTTGAGCATCTTGAACACTTTTCCCGGGGTTTCCAGTGCGTCGTCTGCCATGGCAAGAAGCATTTCTTCCCTTTCCGACAGGAAATGCTCTTTCTTCCTGATGATGTCCTTCAGGGGGACCTTTGCAAATTGAAGCTCATCGGCCTCAAGAAGTGAGTTCAGTTCCTCATCACTCAATTGAAGGATCTCCGGAATGATGAAGGAGGTTTCCATTTCCAGCTTCACCATGTGATTCATGGCAATATCATGGAATTCCTGATACTTCGTGATCCTCAGGTCCTCATCATGTCTGAGATGAGCATATGTGAATGCCTTTTCCAGCCTGCGCGAGATATTATCTGTAAGCCTGATGAGGTCTGCTATTTCCCGTGGTTCCTTCAATCTCCCTTTGAAATCCAGGATATTTGCCTTTTCGGATCCGACCCGGTCCATGTCCTTCTTCCATTTGCTCTCATCATCGTATAATCTCTCAAGGTCCCATTTTGAGATCTCCGGTGTCTCGCTCCTCTCCTTGATAGAACTCGTTTCGGACATGTTATCCCGCCTCCTTGTACATCTCTCTATGATCGATATCCGCATCAAGGAAAACAGGTCCTCTGGTCCTGTATCCACATCCTACGTAGAAATCGAGGACGGCCAACTGGGAATGGAGGACATACTCTTTCGGTCCAAGGACCATTGATCCCTTTTCAACATGGTCCATCAGGGCCTTTCCGATCCCCCTTCCCCTATGTTCCCTGATAACTGCAAGTCTTTCGATCTTTACATTTTCACCATAGTGGCGATATCTTATGCATCCCACAGGTACATTGTCAAGATAGGCCAGGAAGTGAACGGCAACATCCTCGAACTCATCATATTCCCTGTTTGTCGGAACATTCTGCTCGATAATGAACACCAATTCCCTGATACGGTGGACCTCCCCAAGGATGGCCGGGCTATCTACCTTGAAGATCTCGATCATTCCTTTGTTTGACAATGGCGGTGGAACGGCGCAACAATATTTAATCCCGTCAGTTGATGAGCTCCAGAACATCATCGGGTGAGAGGACCTTTCCCGTCGATACGACATTGCCGTCTATTGCCAGAGCAGGTGTTATCATCACACCCATGTTCATTATCTCATTGATATCTTCCACTTTGGATATATCCGCTTTGATACCGGCCTTTCTTATGGCCTTTTGAACATTCTTTTCGAGTCTCTTGCATTTCGCGCATCCTGAACCCAGTATCTCGATCTTCATCCTTTCATCTCCTATACGATAAGGTTTCCATAGATAGTTCCTGCCATGGTTGAAAAGATCACCACCAGCAGGATGTAAGCGATCGTTTTCTTGAGGCCCATGATCCTGTGAAGAACGATCATGTTCGGAAGGCTCACGGCCGGACCGGCAAGCAGAAGGGATAAAGCAGGTCCCGATCCCATGAGGCCGTCTGAGTATCCGAATGTCGTTCCTATGACCGGGACCTCAAGCAAGGTGGGCATGTAGAGGATGGCTCCGATGACCGATGCTGTCAGATTTGCAAGGACCGATTCCCCTCCAAGGATCGGAGAGAAGGTTTCCGGTGGGAGGAAGTAGGCGATCGATCCAACGACAAATGCGCCTATCACCAGAATGGGGATGATCTTCTTTGACAGGTCCCATGTCTCCATCCACCAGTCCTCGAGATCATCCTTATTGAATTTTTTCCACAGGAGAATTCCCATCGAGATGAACAGGGTCACAACAATGGGCCCCTTCAGTATCCATTGCAGTGATGATGCTGCAAAGATCAGGATCCCGAGGAGGATCATGAGAAGGAGGATGATCGACCATCCTGGTCGATCCGGGGTGGATCCCATGGTCAAATTGACCGGGTCCTTCCTCGCATCCCGGATCAGCTCCCTGTCATGCTTCCTGAACATCAATGCCATGTAGACGCCTATCACCATTGACATTATGATGGCCCCGACGGCCCTTGCAAGACCGAGATCATATCCAAGAGCGCTGGCTGTGTATAGTATCGCCAGAACATTGATAGCGGGACCTGAGTAGAGGAATGCAGTTGCAGGCCCTATTCCCGACCCTTTCTTGTAAATGCCTGCGAACAGGGGGAGGATCGTACAGGAACAGACAGCCAGAACCACACCGGATGTAGCTGCCAGGGGGTATGAGAGGTATCTTCTCACTCCCGGTCCAAAATATTTCAGGATCGCTTCCTTCTTAATAAAAGCGGCAATGGCACCGGCAATGAACAATGCAGGGACCAGGCAAGTGACCGTATGGTTGGTCACATAATCGATAAGGGCCTCCCAACCCGAAAGAAGTGCTTCCAAAATGATATCTATCATGATGTTCCTACTCCATATCTGTTTCAAAGACCTTTGAAATAGGTCAGAGCAGGAAAGTATTAAAACATTTCTGTTTCAAAAATAGTTGAAATAGGTGTTCACATGGAGATCCCGGAACCAATTAAAGCAGATATTGAGAAGGCTGGAGGTTTGGAGAACATAGGATCCTCCATCCCTGATGATGATGAGATATCATCGAGAACAAGGGCCTACAAGGCATTATCAGATCCCATCAGATTGAAGATAATGCTGATCCTGGATGTTCAACCATTATGTGTTTGCTGTATCAAGGAACTGATCGATGTTCCCGATTCCAGACTTTCGTATCATCTATCCCTGTTGAAGGGGTCCGGTTTGATCGAAGGAAGGCAGGAGAAGAATTGGATCATCTACAGACCGACCGGAAAGGGAAAGGATGTCATTTCATAGGATCGGCATTGCTGATGGACAATTGGACGGGCCATGTTCGATCATCCGGGCCATTACATTGGCCGGATCTTTTATTCAAGAAGAGGAAAGAACCGGTAGGATATGGGTAAGATACGGGCCTGAACCTCTTTCCGAGACGTTGATTTCATTAAGGTCCTGTTCAATGCCCCTATAGGTGAAGTCATGGCCAAAAAGGATATTGACGATTTTGTAGATGTTGAGGAGCTATCCAAAAAAGGATCCAAATACCTTGGGAAAGGGGTGATAGTCGTTGCGGTTGTACTGGTCCTCTTTTTCTTCTTCAATCTTGCCGCGATCAATGTGCCAGCTGGAAATAAAGCGGTCGTTGTGAGCGGTCTGGGTGAGATAGGATCACAATATGATGAGGGCTTCCAGTTGAAGAACCCATTTGTCCAGGTGGAGTTGATAAGGTGGAACACCCAATCTCTGGAAGAAACGATCTCCATCCTTACCAGGGATGAATTCAATGTACCTGTCGATTTTCAGGTCACATATCATCTCAGGGAGGATAAGGTCGGGAACATCAGAGTGGAAAACCCAGATTACAAGACCACCGTGATCCAGAATATAATGAGATCAGAGGTCAGGAAGACCGCAGCTGATATGAACCTTACAGGGAATGAGATCAATACGAAGAGATCGGAATTCGAGGAAAGGGTTGAGAGCACCCTATCCGATAGGTGCAGTGAATATTTCATAGAGATCGAATCGGTTAACATAAGGAATATCGATCTTCCGTCCCAGATCCTTGACGCTTCGGAGAAGAGAGCTTCCGCCAAGATAGATATCGAGACTGCAGTATATGAACTTCAGGCAGAAAGAGCAAGGGCCAAGAAAGAGGAGGTCAAGGCCCAGGCGGAGGCTAATGCAACGATAATCCTTGCCGAGGGTCAGGCTGAATCCATAAGGATCCTTGCAGGTGAAAGTGAGAACATGACCCAGGAGATGATGAATTACATCCTCTCGCTGAGATACATTGCTGCACTGAGGGACCCCGAGAGCAACATCCAGTTCGTGATCGTCCCGATGGAGGGAACACCTCTGATCCTTGACCTTGCTGGACTGGAACAGCAGGCATCGGCATGACCAGGTGATACATGCGGGAGTTACAAGCTCCCGCTTTTTTCTTTAAGAACAGGGAATGAATGGCATATCGTAAATTGCTATCGTCAATATCACTTAATTGTCGCAATTTCGGCATACAGCATTCATAGAACTAGTATATCGAAATGTTGGTCCCGTCAATTTCATATTGAAGCCCAACTTCGACACCCAGCTCAATTAAATCGTCAATGATAATCTCATTGAGCGGGCCTTGAAATTCGATATT
>JAUVCN010000084.1 GCA_030595715.1 Thermoplasmatales archaeon | reverse complement strand
AAATGGAAATGTTCCCCGTCAACAGAAAAAAAGTCATAGAGGATATGATGGGAAGACTCGATGATGTATTCTGTCTCAAGATCAAAAATAAAAACAAATTCATCAATAAAACCGTGAAGACAAAAGAAGGAGAAAGTAGATTTGACATATATCATGAAAATAAACAGGGAACCAGGATCTACATATTCACAATAATGATGCTCCTGGTCCTGCTTGCATCGATATTCATCGAGGCTATAATCTATTCCGAATTTGACAGCGCTGTGAATTTCATACTACTCGCAGTCCTGGAACTTATCGTCCTTGCGATATTCGTGACCATCATACTCAGGTTCTTCTACAGAAATGAAGTGATAATGGTCAAGATGTACAAAAAAGAAGTTACAAAGAAAGACATAATGGACCTGAAAAAGAAATTCGAGGATATCCTTGTCTGGTACAGATGTCCACTGGAGATAATCGCTCTTTCAAAGAAAGGATTCTCGGAAGACGCTACCGATATCGTTAAAAGAACAAAAGGAAAGGTCCATGGAGAACACACCATCACATTAATTGAACTGGAGGGAAACAAGTTCAAGGTAATCTGGACAGGATAAAATTATTGTTTGACCAAAGGGAGATATTCCATATGAAGTATATTCCACTGATAATATGTGCTACTATCATTTTTGGATTATTATTTACTATCCCACCTTCAGCAAGTATTAGCAACCAGACTGACACTCAACCAACTCGAACCACAGTTGAAAAAGGGTTATCATCTGCCTGGTGTGTGATAGAAGGAGACAAGGGACGCATCCATTCTGGATCTTTTAGTATGGGATCTGGGGATGTGAATGGAGATGAATTCGACGATATCATTATCAGTGCGATGACCCAAAGCCCTGCGGGATATGCATATCTTACTTTTGGTAGAGGGGCCGGCCTACCAGAACATTCCATCCAAAAAGAAGCCGATGTGATGTTTGCTGGGGAGACATTTGGTGGAGTGAGATTTGGAAAAGCTTCTATTGCAGGGGATATTAACAATGATGGTTATGATGACATACTAGCTACTGATAGCATATTTTCAGCAACCGGTAATAACAGGGGAAAAGTTTATCTTTTTTTTGGAAGAAGTGGACAATGGAATGAAAATATCAATGCGAATCAATCCGATGCTTCCTTTATAGGTTTAAAAAATTTTGATTCTGCTGGTTCGATGGCTGTTGGTGTGGGAGATGTCAATAATGATGACTACGATGATTTCATGATCGGCGCTTTTGGCCATGATACAAAGGAACATGAGGATGCGGGGATGATCTATCTAATATTTGGTGGGTCAACTGGTTGGCAGAATAATATGGTTTTAGGTCCACAATTGGTTTCTTATCATGGAAATGCAACAAAAGAAATGATCGGGTGGCCAGGAACAGCTGCTGGAGTCGGTGACGTGAATGGAGATGGGATCGATGATATCTTGATAGGAAGTAGATATAGTTGTAATTTATCGATCTCTTCGAAGGTAGAAAGTTATCTTATACTGGGACGCGAAGAAGGTTGGGAAAAAAAGGGCAATATTGATTCAAATTGTGACGCTTCCTTCATAGGGGATCCTATCACAGACCAACATAGCATGTTAGGTGGAAAAGGAGATATTAATAACGATGGATTTGACGACATTCTGATCGGAGCTAATCAATCTAATAATCTAAATGGAACCGTTCACCTTTTCTTCGGAAAAGAAGAGCTGTGGGGACAAGACACCAATGTGGAAATTGCAGATCGAATATACCATGGTCAGAACGAAGATAGAGCTGGTACAACGGTTACGATATTCGGGGATATGAACCTTGATGGTTATGATGATATTGCTATTGGGGCTCCCTATCATGATCATTATAAAAAGCATAATGGATGCATCTACATCCTCTATGGAAACTCCTCTGATTGGCGGGGAAATATGAGCCTCGCATATTCCGATTTCCTTTATTATGGTGAGGGGACCTATGAGTTACCAGGTGGTGTTCATTCCTTATCTCCCGCTGGTGATATCAATGGTGACGGATTTTGTGAAATTAAAGTGAGTTCAATCCATTACCCAAGAACGGGTCCGAATAATTCTAGGTGTAGAGGGAGAACATACATAATCTCCCCCCATAGGGCGGCAGAACAGATCTCAACATATTCTGTGGATCTGTTCTTGAATGAATCTTTGTCAATACCAATAACACAGGCAATGGTAGGGGATCGTATCTATGTAAAATTGGAGGGAGAGGATGGGGACCCCACCCATAGAGACCAAGCATTTGTTAACGTGATAACAGATGCACATATGAGTGTACTTCCTCTGATGCTGACTGAAACTGGAGAGAACACTGGAACATATATCGGAAACACTTCTCTGGGATCAATAATTGATACTTTGGTACCAACATTCAATACGATCTCTTGGGTAAATATAACGGTTTATGCTAGGAAGCATCCTTCAATAAACTCCACGATCTTTGTGAAGGATTGGGTCACAATATTCCCCAGAATTGATAACTCTGAAGTTGTTGAAAATGAAATTTTTAATGAACAATATTTCAGTAGAAGTATCAGCGATCAATTACAATGGAACGTAGACCTTGGTGAAGCCCATTCCTGGCTGAGTTGGGATGAAGGATCGCAAGAACTTCATGGTTCACCGGATAATAGACATGTAGGTTACTATCAGATCTCAATTAATCTCTCCGATGGAGACGAGCATTTTGATAAACATGAATTTTGCATCCATGTTAAAAATAAGCCTCCAAAGATTTTGACAGAGAACATTGATATTACATTCGAAAATTGTCCCTATTTTGTTGATTATAATTGTGATCAAGATGGCTTGGGAGATATAACCTGGTCAATGAAAACTGATCTGGAAAATTTTAATATTGACACAGAAACTGGAATATTGACCGGCCTACCGACATCTGATCAATTAGGTGATGCAAATATTACAATTATTGTTAACGACGGCAATGATGGTTGGGATTGGACATCTTTTATCCTTAAGATCGGTGATGTCAACGATCCTCCTATGATCATTACAGATGATGAACTTATAGCATATGAGGATGATTATTATTGTCGATCCTACAATGCATATGATATTGACATTGAAGATACCTTTGCATGGTCGTTGAATACAAATGCTTCATGGATGAGTTTAGATCAAGATCTGATCACACTATATGGATTCCCAAGTAATGATGATGTTGGGTTTACATATGTGAATATATCCGTAGTAGACAACAGAGGTGGATCGGACTTTCATAATTTTACACTTGAAGTTATTAATGTAAATGATCCTCCAATTTGGGAAGATACTATTGAAATGCTTTCGGTAATAGAAGGGGAGATCATTACTCATCAGTTCCAAGCTATTGATCCTGATATTGATGATGTGATCTCATATTCGATCGCATCATTTCCTGAGATCGATCTTAATGTTGACATCTCCACAGGTGAGATCTCTTGGCTTGCATCATCTGAGGGGCTTTCCAGGACACTTGATGGGAATTTTTCAACGACTCTTACAATATCCGCTTCAGATGGGGGATTATCAATTCAACAAGATGTACATTTAGTTGTTACTCCGAATTCATACCCTTCAACTATGCTTCTCTTCCCATTGGATGGATCATCTATTAGAAGGTCGGATATTGTTCTAAGGTGGATGGGATCAGATCCTGAAGAGGATGTCTTTTCAATTGATATCTACCTTGACCCCGATCTTTCGAAGGTCTTGATATTAGACCCATTAATTAAGGTCTCATCAGATCTTGATATTGAATATTTCACACCAGGTGAACTTGAAATTGGAGAGACCTATTTCTGGACAGTAATCCCAAAAGATTCACACTCCCAGGGGTTATGTAATTCTGGAGTATTCAAATTCCATGTGAATACCCCGCCAATGATCAATAATCCAGGTAATAGAATACTTGATGTAGGTAAAGAGATGAACTTTGTAATCTCTGGATCTGATCAAGATCCGATGGATTCAAATTCTCTAATATTTTCATTGGTAAGAAGTCCAGATGGCATGACAATATCAGAAGATTCCGGCAGGATCAGATGGACACCAAAGAATAATGATGTTGGAGATCACCAAATCACTGTAGCAATATCGGATAATAAGGATACAACTAATACTTCATTCAACCTCATCGTATCAGAATCTATTTCAGACACCACTGATCCAAGCGATGATCTAAATGGTACAAGTGATTCCGGAGTAATTCTGATCATAATCTCCTCAATACTGGTTCTAATGATTCCCATAGTAATAATCTATATGTTCAAGAGTCGATCGAGTACAAGTAGTGAAAGTGGTGTTTGCACGCGGTTTAAAGAATCTGATGAGATCCAAAAACCTAAGATGGGTAAAGCTGCCAACGCAGAAGCGGAAATGGCTCCCATGAAAAATGAGGTGATATCACTTGATATCGAGACCGCACCTGATACTAAGGATAGTAATTAGAAGGGAAGAAGGTCAAGGAGAAGAGTTAGGATCTCTCTCACCTATCAACTAAAAATTGTTAGAAAATTGACATGAACTGCTTTGCTACGTTCTTGTACCATTCATAGCCTTCATCTGTGATCATCCAAACGGTCCCCATGTCGAAGGTCTCGGACTTCACAAAACCCTGTTCTTCAAAACCCTCGAGCATCTCCTTTATCCTCTGCTGTCTTTGTGTACTTTCAACGAATTCAGATGGTTTTCTACTGATTTCTCTAGTGGTAGCCCTGGTACGTCCCTCCTCCTTGATCCTAACGAGGTAGGAAAGGACTGCGACTCCAACGTCGTATTTCGATAGCCTCTCCTTTGATCCTCTCGGGGCCATGGCTCCCTCACAACTCTAACATTAATAGGACATTTCAATATAACCGTTTTATTGACGATTTCTTTTAATTCCTATTATATTATTGAAATATATGAATATTGGATTAATGGTCTTTTCGATCTTATAACTGGAACCTTCGATCCCGATCATTGTCCAAATGATGTTCCAATCTACCTTTATAGCCACAGAACGATCTACTTTCGCTCAGCTTGGAGAGTGGGTATTGGTCCACTCTCACGGGAAGAGTGAGGTGAATATCTCGAAGATATTCTCTTACCCTGCATGGAACCCCCATTACACCCCACACCCCACCTCATTGAGGATCCCTCACTCTTCCTTCAACTCTCATTAACTTATTTTACGATATCCTCTTCGTCCTCACCCTGATGATCGTAGGGGTCCTCAACAGCTATCAATTCCAGTTCATCTGATTCCATGGGGAGCCCACGAGATACAATATCATTTGAGGTCTTTTCCATATGGGAGACAAGGTCAAATAGATCATCGTCCTTCTGTGGTATCTCGATGCCTTCAAGCTCTTTCACCTGGCCGTTGATGAAATTCTTCAGATCATCAGTGGTGATGTCAGGGTCCGTATCATTGATCTGTCGTTTTCCGTACATATCCTCGTAGGTGCTCTTGTGTTTGTCCTTATCATGGGCATGGGCCTCTTCGAATCTTGATGGAACCTCATGGATCAGATCCTCTCCCATTATCTTTCCCTCGATAGGTTCCCCCTCTAAACCACAATTCGTATCCGAGGATATCTTCTCCAGTTCCTCATCGATCTCATCCCTTTCCAGGTTCTCTTCCGGAACTGTCTTTCTCCTTGATCTGATGATCAAGAACAGGATCGACAACACAATGATCACAAGAAGGATCACGATCCCGATAATGAGAAATGGTGAATCAATATTATCATCTTCTTTGGGTTCTACAGCCTTTTCATGCACTTCAAGAACATAGGTTACCTCAATTGATGGGCCCTGTGAGGAAGATATGTTGAAAACCATTTCATACGAGCCAACTGCCATGTCCTCAGGGGCAGATATCCGATATGAGAAAGTGATGGTTGAACCCACAGATAAGGTTGTTGCGGATAAGGGATTCTTGTTCCCGGGTATGATGATCAGGCCGTCAGGAACCTGAATGTCGATCTCTACATCCAGATCTATCGGTCCTGGATTGTATACGTCAAGGGAAATGAATCCTTCACTTCCATCCTGCTCGATTCCTATTCTATCGTCCAAGATGTTCGATTCCATCATCAGAGACGCGCCACCCTCGGGAATGATTATGAAGGAATATGGACCATTGCAGCATGACCCGAAATGGACCTCGTCGAAGATAGGTACAACATCCCAATAATAGGTACCGTAATGAAGCCCCATCGGTTCAAGTGATGGATCCCTTAGATTGGCCTCGAACAGCACCCCGGCATCATGATCCGTTACCAGTTGTTCATTCTCTGATAGATAGAGATCATATCTGATACGCTCCGGATAATGGGATTCGACAGACCAGTTCAAAATGATCTCATCACTGTAACCGAATTCCATTCCATTTGAAGGTCCTTCCAATCTGACCATGGATATCTTAATGTTTTCATCAACCAATGGATAGAGAACGTCCGATGTGTAAAGCGTCCCGGCTCCATCCCTCGCTCTGAACTGGACAAGGTTGTTGGCTTCTTTTGAAAGCTCCTCCAGATGAAGAACGAAGCTGACCTTCTGCTTCCTGTCGGAAGACCATACATCAATTACATCCTTCCAAGCATCCGCCCCGATCCAGCTTATTGCTTTGTTGCCGTTGTTGGAATATCGATACTGGGCAGTGTGGGTCTCGATATCGGACCCTCCGTGGTCCTCCATCTCCACCAAGAGGTCCACATAGTCGTACGGCAGGGAAATGAGCATATCTGGAGATATTCTGAACTCGATCGGTAGATCATCAATATGGATGGTGATATTGGTGGATCCACCGATGTTTCCAACATTATCGACTGGCCAGACGAAGAATTTGTAGGTTCCACTTCCCGGGAATTCGACTTCCGTAAAGAACTCTGTTGTCCAGTTCCCGTTCGCTGTTCCTCCATGGTCCTCAAGTGACCAGTAATGACCGGAAATTCCGGAATCTACATCGTAGGATTCGATCCATTTGAAGTACATTGTTTCATCATTATCATAGTCCCCCTCGGTCCCGTTCTGTTCATCAGGATATGATATCAATGTGAGGGGAGGGGAGGGGGCAACATCATCTATCCTCAAAGAAAACTCCATATTGGAATCCATGATCTCTTCTGGCAATCCACTGAATTTGATCGAATAATCCAGCAGGGTTGACACATCAATTGGTGTTGTGAAGTTAACATTGAAAGGGTATGTTTCTGGCAGATCGATCGATCTGATCTTTTCTCCATTACAAACCAATTCCAGGTCTATAGATCCTTCTTTTGGAGCGATCAATGTTCCCTTATAGAATATTTCCAATCCGGATATTGAAATATTCTCTTCTCCATCTACCCAATCACCTGAGCAAATAGGTCCTCTATCTGTTGTTAGGCCCCCGTCCCATTCCAATTTGAGTTGGTTCTTTACACTTATCACATTGGTTGTGTAAAGAGTGGTTTCTATTCCATCAGTTCTCATCAATTTTATGATGATAGTGTTTCCATCATCGGGAGATGAAAAATTCCAATCGAAATTCAATCCGAGGTAGAGATTACAGAACTTACCATTCCAGTCTGCCTGCCAATCTTCCGGATCGACCAGGCCAAGTGGATCAGACTCATCAAATGAGTCACTTTCAAATGAATAGTTCAAATAAACCCTTCCCCTGGTCGATGGAAGCATGAGCGATAGTGAATAAAGATCTCCTTCAATACCAGGGGAGAAAAGACTGGTCTTGAGATCATAAGTATCATATCTTGAATATGCATCGATCTCTCCACTTGTAGGTTCAACTAATTCAACGTCTATGATCTTGGCCCTTTCCGGGATAATGGTTCCCCATATGGACCTTGTTCTCATGCTAAATATGATCAATTCTCCATCTATCTCGCGATATATGAATGAAGGTTTCAAATGAGTCACTGGTAGAGGATCTGTTTTAACGATCTCCCATCTGTTTGATATCATATCCATCCTGAACATCTTATCCATTGATGCCCCTCTGTTTGGACTAATATGGGGGGAATTCAATATTGACCCGCCAAAGAGATAGAGATCGTTCATACCTCGATCAAAAAAGAGATTGCCATTAACTATCTTTGATGGTAAATTCCCTGAACAATCGATCTCTGACCAGGAGCCTTGATCGATATCAAAACGCCAGAGATCCTTCAAGAGAGTTGTGTTATCTCCCCCTCCGAATAGAAAGATCTCATTGCTCTCTTCTATCAGAAGAAGAGAAGTCCCCCATCTTTCACTGGGATGAACCTGACCCTGATCAATGAGATTGATATTGAAATTTTCTGGATCGATGGTAAAAAGTGATGAAAAGAACTCAAAATTACCTGTGCCAAGTATCCTGTAACCTCCAAATCCGTATACAAGGCCATTATTGGGATTATAAACAAGGGTGGTTCCACCAAAATTTCCAAGAATGGAATCGTCAAAAATAACTTCTGCCTTCATTTCATTGAGATCGACCCTGAACAGAGAGCCGAGATCAACCCCACCATTTGATCCCCCAAGGATCCATGCTTCCTCGTGACCCGGCAGATAACACATTCCTGAATTGATCCGAGATGAGATTATCGATCCATTCTCAATTGAGATAGGTTCTCTCCAAGTATTGTTTTCATCATCATATGGGTGTATGTTACCTGGTGTTGCCGAGAAAAGTGACTGTATGGTTCCATTTCTCTCCATGGCCAAGGAGAAACCCATAGACGATCGGGGCCCTTCATTGCCGATTGGACCGATAATTGAAAAGGAATTCATATCCACGATCCATATTTGTGAGTTACCAGATCCTCCACCTGCAATGTAGAGTTTTCTTGATACCTCATCAAAGTAGATGCTTTTATCATTGGGAATTATTTCACTTAATACTATTTCATTCCATGTCCCGTTCTGTGGATGATATTTCCAAATGGAACTGTTTATCCCTGAAATTGGCATGATATTTGCAGAACCATCTGATGGGTCAAAGAAAATCCGATCATATGAGGATTGTGTAATATTCTCATCAACCGATAGATTTGACCAGGAATTGGATCCAATATCATACTCCCAAAGCTCTCGAAGATACATATTGGAATAACCACCCCAACTGTAGATCTTCCCGTTATCGTTGTCTATGCATAATCCATGGGATCGTCTAAGGGCCATTCCATCCATTGTTCCATCGTTCAAACTTGTTCTTGAATATGGTGCTACAGTGCTAACTTTATAGAAACCCCCCATTATTGTACTTGCTAAATACCCCATATGAAAATAGACCGATCTATCATTTCTTGAATAGACAGAACCTGTATTGGTTCGGGATTCAGGTAGAAGGTTACCAGAAACAAGGTTGGACCATACTCCGGTGTTTGTATTATAGGAAAAAAGATCATTTTCATATGCTGATCCACTTACCCATCCCCCATACCGGTATATTATGCCCAAATTGCCATCGACAATTGATGTTGTCAATATCCTTTCCTCAGGTTTATTTATCTCCTCAGATACTTCCCAAAGTTCTAAATTAAGGTCCATTTTGCATACAGGGTAGAAATCAACTCCTCCCGATTGGAGCATAATATCATTATTTGCACAAAAAATAATGTTGGAATCCCTGTTATAATACACACCAGTATTACTCCATTGATCCGGAAAGATCCTTCTCTCCCATTCAAGATCATCTTCGGTTCTAGTTTTACTCCTTACTGGTTCAATTGAAACATCTTCAATTGCATTTTCAGATCTCTCGGACCCTGCTTCCGAATCAAGAATAATACATGCATGGAGCAGGAATAACATCGTTACAATAACTGCCAGATATCTTGCTGTTGACATTTTTATCCCTCCTGTTCAGCTCCTCCATTGTCCCCATACAGATCATCATAACTCCGCTCATCGTGCCTATCATGATCATGCATATGAGCTTCCAGGGCTGACAACGGAACATCCGAATAGATATCCTCTTCATGGACCACCTCGCCCAGTTCACCATTACTCTCACCATTGATGTTCCTGTAATGGCCTCTTTCCCAGTTTACGTCCTTCTGATGTTCTTCTATATCGTGCATGATCTCCGTAGATTCCTCGTCCAATTCCTCTGTCTTGTGCTTCTTCTTCAGAAATAGGATCGTGAGCAGGATGCCAAGAATGATGATGACAAAAGCAACTCCAATCGGTAAAAAGATCGGAATACCATCTCCATCAGCATCGGTCACTTCGATATAGAAGCTGACTGAAACAGCCTCATATCCATCCGTGAGGGATATCTCGACCATTGCTCCTCCGGTCTGATCATCCTGGGGCTTCCATGAGATCATACCCGTGGTAGGGCTGATGGTCATCCCATCCGGGAAACTTACCAATTCATATCTCAGAGATCCTTCGTCTTCGGGATCGAGATCCGAACCCGGGATCCTGTAAACATAGGTCTCTCCCACCTTCCCAACCTGTGCGGGAATATTTGTGATGTCTGGAGGTGTGTTGACCTTGAAGGACTGTGTCCCGGTTGTGCTTCTGCCGCATGAACAACCATCCTCGGGGATGACGGTCCAGTAGAATGTCTTTCCCTTTTCAAGACCACTTACATTATAATATTCGAACTGATGCCCCATCACAAGACAGCACTCTTCCCTCAGATTTTCTACGAAGATCTCATCCTCGCTCAGGAAAAGAGAGAATGACACCGGATCTTCCTCGGGATCTATACAATGCCATCTGAGGACAATATTGGAAGATATCGCTCTTTCTCCTTCCTTCGGACCTATGATGGTGGTATAGGGTGCCTGCGACGGTAAGACCTTCAAATTGAACTTGTGGAGATTGAATAGCTCTCCATCAGATACCTTGATGGTCACTTCGAGGGTGTCCTCACCTTCATCGAACCAATCCATCGTTGCGTCCCATGATATCTTTCCATCATCCGGATCTATCGAGATATCACAAACTGGCTTGGAGCTTATCGAATAAAATAGGAATCCTCCCAGATCGTGATCGCTTGCATTCACATCGAAATTGTATTCGGACAGATACCTGATCTCAACATCCTCTGGAACATCTATCCAGTAGGGTTGATCATTAACATCCCTCACCTCCAGCTGGAAGTTGGATGATGCCATCAATCCATCACTATCGATCACAGAGACATTTACATCCCAGATCCCGACATCAATGGGGCCGGGAGTTCCAGAGAGAACCCCTGTATCATTTTCAAGTTCAAGGAAGAGCGCCTCTGTAACAAGTGTCCAGAATTGAGTATCTCCTTCATCAGGATCATAGATATCATAATCTTTCACGAAAAGTTCATTCTGTTCAACCGATCTGATATCTACCGATGTGATAACTGGTGCAATATTCTTGTTCAGGATAGTCAGGTTGAAAGTTGTTCCATTGTATCCGCCGTTCCCATCATCCACCTGAACTGTAACCCATTCCCAACCGGAGTCCTCGATGGAGGGTGTTCCTGTCAGTTCACCCGAAGAAGGGTCCATCTCCAACCAGTCAGCATTCGTTGTCAGGTGCCAGGTGGTGACTCCCTGGCCGTCATCATCACAATTATAATCCACATAATACTCCTCGGCTTCCATGGTCGAAATAACATTCTCTGTCAATAGTGTTGGAAGTGCATTCTCGACGGTCACCAGGAAATACCATTCATCATAGTGACCTTGATGATCGGTGATATTGATCTCAACCCCCCATTGACCCACATGTGAATTCAATGGTGTTCCTGATAATGTCAAGGTGCTATCATCCCAATCCAACCAGGGTACCGGATTGGATATCCTCCATGTTGCAATATTGTAACCGAAGTTACGAAATGTTACAGAGTATTCCTCGTCTTCTTTCGCATATAGATATTCCATATCTGTCCTTATCTGAACAGGTGTATGTACCATGAAAGTGTCGAGTACGGCATCGTCCCTCACCGAGTATACAGTGAAATTCTCGAAATAATCCCGGATCGGTGGAACCACGAAGCTACCGATGTAGGTCCCGGTGTCGGGTCCTGTTTCATCGAGAACGAATGGTATCTTGAAGGATGAGTTCCAGGTACTGGTCACGTTCGCAAGCGCCCTGTTGCTCGTGGCGGGATTTGCATCCGCACCTATTATCTTCACGTAACCTGTGCCCCCTTTGTCGAGCTTATCCACAGAAACAGCACAACCTGGATCGGAAAATATCTCCAAACTGAATACGGAGGTTGGTCTGAATGGAGGTTCTATGAATATTTCACTGAACTTTGATGGGTCCTTCCTTGAAGAAATTTCAATTGTGTCACAGTAGATCGTTCCAGGTGGAACTATGAAACTTCCTCGAAAGACACCCGTATCGTTTCCGGTCTCCCTAAGTGGAATTCTCACTTGACCAAGTGGACTGAATCCAAAAGTAACGTTTACAATCGCTGTGTTCTTCCTCGTTGTGTTGGAGTCAAGTCCGATAAGTTCGAGGTAAGCTATTTCCCCGACATCGAAACTGGACCTGAGACCAATATAACCATGATCAGAATAGGTCCTTACCGAGTAAACCTCCAACGGTTCCGAGTTCAATCCCCCCATGAGCTTGATGAGTATGAAATCATTGGTCCCATCTAAAGTATCATCATAAGCGTTACTCGTTGTTGGGAAATCATCTGATTGCGACACCCCAAAGATGAACAGGTCTCCCGTTTCACCGTTGTAATAGGGTGTTCCTGAGTCAGTTGAACTTCCACCTATGAACGTTGAGTAATCCAAATCTGTCAGCAGACCGTTGAACTGCGAATAGAAAAGATCATGTTCTCCCTGAATTGATGTTTGATCCGCATCCGCAGTTGTGGGGAAATCCGTTGAATTCGTACTACCTCCGATGATGATCTCGTCATCGGACCCGATAATGAGAGTCCCGCTCTGATAGCTACTCCCTCCGAAATAAGTTGAACCGATCACATTCGATCCGTCGGGGTTTATCTTGAAAACCACCATGGAATAGGTTGCACCTTGATAGGTTGTATCGAAGGCACCGGGGGTGGTTGGAAAATCGGTGGAACCTGTTCTCCCCAGGATAACAACAGAACCATTTCCGGTAACCTGTAACTGTGGTGCATTCTCATTAAGAGCCCCCCCGATCAAACGGCAATAATGGAATCCACTTCCATCGCTCTTCATCTTGAAGACGTAGAAATCACGACCTCCGCTCAAAGAAGGACCTGTTGTCTTTGGAAAATCCAAAGATGCTGTGTATCCGGATACATAAATATCTGAGCTGCTATCGATGTAAAAACCAGATGTATAATCATCTCCAG
>JAUVCN010000095.1 GCA_030595715.1 Thermoplasmatales archaeon | reverse complement strand
ACAGCTTTGAAATTGGCTACTGTCTTTGATGTGCTGAACGGATCTCCAGGTTCTGTTCCATTTCCTATGATGTTGCTATTGGGGAAACAGCTCTTGAACATTATTATCCTGTTCTCACCATCCGAGCATCCGAAGGTCTTCACGTTCTCAAAATAATCATTGAACCAGAATAACCAGTGGTTCATGTCAGTTCGATCACCAGGGATCGATCCCAATGTGCTGGGTCTGAACGAATTATTGGAAACAACACTTCCATAGTAGATATCATTCCTTTCATCGACGTAATCCTTGGCAAGCAAAGCACTGCTCAAACACGCGGTCTACCAATAATTGCCAACGGAATGATGCATGAATACCAGATCATCTGTCTGATTCCAATTTGTGAAAGAAAGAATGGTATCTTGACCATTTGCATCGAGAATTGTATCTATTTTGTCTGCCGGTATTAATGATCCTATCAGAATTGATGAAGATGAAAGTAGCAATAGAACGATACCGATCGTTCGGAACTTTATAGTTTGTTCATCAAAACCTGTCAAATGGATGTCCTCGATAACTAATATTTATCTCTATTATATTTACATTTCCAAATATAATTTGACATTTCCAATAATAGATATGGACATGATGGTTCATATAAGTGGATTAAAACAGTTCTGATCTCACCTTCCATCGACTTTATAAATTCTGTTGTAATCACCGTTCACATGGACACCATCAGGGTCGGTGTTATCGGTCTTCAGGGTGATGTTGAAGAGCACATTCATGCTCTGGAAAAGGCCTTCAAGCACCTGGGGGTCAAAGGGGAAGCCATCTGGGTCAGAAGACCTCTCGACATGGAAACTGTTCATGGAGTGGTCCTTCCAGGTGGAGAATCGACGACAATTTCCAAATTACTTACCAAATTCCAGTTGAGAGATGTCATTCTGAAAATGGCATCCGAGGGAAAACCCATTCTTGGAACCTGCGCAGGATGTGTTCTACTCGCAAAGGAAGGAGATGAACTGGTAGAGAGAACAAGGACGGAACTCTTGGGGCTCATGGACATGTCGGTAGACAGGAATGCTTTCGGACCACAGAGAGAATCATTCGAGGCAGATATCCACGTTGAAGGTCTTGGAAATTATCCCGGTGTTTTCATCAGAGCTCCTCTTATCAAGAAAACCTGGGGAGATGTTGAGGTCCTGTCAAAAATTGATGATGATATCGTCCTTGCAAAACAGGGTAACATTCTCGCTGCAAGCTTTCATCCAGAGCTTACGGGTGACAGCAGGTTCTACAGGTTATTCTTCGAAATGTTCTGATCAATAATTTCTGGAGTAGATTTGTAATGACAACTTCCTCTACTTGGTTCGATCCATGATCACCCCCATTGAACCATGGCGCTAATATTCCATGGACCCAGGTATCCATGGAATGCAAATCCTCTCAATAAATTGATGGACTGCTATTCTTGTATCAAATAGAAGGATCGAAAATGGTATGATTCAGATCTTTCTGAATTCACCCGGTCCCGCGATCATCATCCTTTTTGATCCAGATCCATGCAGCAACTCCGGCAAATACCAGTCCTCCGGCTCCGAATATTATCCAGAAGATGGTCATGTTCCTTTCATTATCAGGTTCTTCTCCCCATCCTGGTGGGGGAACAGGGTCCAATAGGAAGGACCTTGAAATGGAACCACCCTCCTCATCTTCGATAGTTATCGTTAAGTTGTGCGTCCCCGGGTAAATGTATCTCTGGATATGTTCACCCTCAGCCACCTTTCCTCCGTCCAGATGCCAGGATATCATCAGGTTATCTTCGGACCGATCGTCAATTACAACGGAAGCGTTCAACGGATTGATCAGTTTACCATCCAGAGGTATTCCCAGAACCTCGAAAGTGTCAGGTACTTCACCACTAGAATCTGACATCATTACCGTAAAGGAAATTATCAGGGTCAATGCAATAATAAAGCTGCCCAATCTCATCGTCCCGGGAAAGAGCTATCATGATTTATTGCTTTCCCGGGAAAACATGAAATATCCTCCGGTATATCGTCGATACATGCGAGGTCTCTTCATCGGCAGGTTCCAGCCGTTGCACAATGGCCATATTTCCATTATGAAGGCTGCACTTGAAGAAATGGACCAGCTCGTCGTCGTCATAGGGTCTGCAGAGACCTCGTTCACTGAAAAGGACCCTTTCACTGCGGGTGAACGGATGGAAATGGTGATGGCGGTCTCGAACGAACGAGATTGGAATGACAGGATCATACCTGTTCCGGTAAGGGACCTGAACAGATATTCCGTCTGGGTTGACCATGTTCTTTCATATGTACCCAAAATAGATATCATCTACAGTAATAACTCTCTCACCCGGTCCCTGTTCATGGCCAAGGGGATGGAAGTGAAGGGGACACCCCTGATCGACAGAACGGACCTCTCAGGGGTTCGTATCAGGGAGAGGATGATATCGGGTGAACAGTGGAAGATGTTCGTTCCAGCTTCTGTAGTAGGTCTAATTGAGGAAATGGAAGGGGTCTCGAGACTCAGATCCATTTTCGGGAAGGGGGATGGGACCTGAAGAGTGATTGGAGTGAGCTGGTGGGCCTGCTCATTGAGAATGGACTTAACCTGTCAATCTCGGAATCGTGCACGGGGGGTCTCATCTCGTCTTCTATTACTGATGTTCCAGGAGCATCGGGATGCTTTATTGGTGGATTCGTTGTCTATTCCGATGAGTTGAAGAAGGACATCCTGGGCGTTGATGATCGGACCCTTGAGGAGCATGGAGCAGTGAGCTATCAATGCGCTTACGAGATGGTGAAGGGCACAATTGACCTCACCAAGGCCGATCTTGCCCTCTCTGTCACGGGTATCGCAGGTCCAACCGGAGGAAGTGAAGAGAAACCGGTGGGAACCGTTTTCATTGGATTACAGCGAAAAGGTCTCGATATTGATGTGAAGGAATTTGATCTCGATGGTTTGAAACGGATGGAATTCAAGGAAGAAGTGGCTCGAATATCACTACAATTACTGCTTCATCTCATTTTGGATACTGTCTCCCAAGATCTTTGATCCTTCGATCCCGAGATATGAGTACCGGTCTTAAATGGGACTATGGATCATAAACCTCATCGAATGTTTCGGGAATGAGGGACGTTCTCTCGTAGAATATCTTTTGGTCCATTATACATCCGGGGAAATGGATGTGTTGAAGAGCATCCTGATCGAACTTGAACGAGGAAAAGGTACCATTGAAAGCCGTCCTTGACAGATCGTATCTGAAACAAGTTTATTTTACCTTGATGTTCATCTCCTGTGCGGTGAGTTCGATATGGAACCCGTATGTCCCCTGGATCACAGATACGGCCAGAAAGAGATGAAGGATCTTATGAGCCATGCAGCGAGAGTTACACGCTGTCTGGAGGTCGAAGCTTCGCTTGCGAGGGCCCATGCACATTTTGGAAATATACCCCAGGATGCCGCGGATGAGATATCAGGAAAAGCCTCACTGAAGTTCGTATCCCTGGACCGTGTCAATGAGATCGAATCTGAGATCCGGCATGATGTCATGGCAATAGTCCATGCTTTTTCAGAGATCTGTGATTTGGATGCCGGTAAATATATCCACCTCGGGGCAACATCATATGATATTGTCGATACGGCCCTTGCAATGCAGATGAGAGATGGACTGGACCTTCTCGATACCAGGATAAAGGGTCTTGTGGATGCACTTTCTGATAAAGCCATGAGATATTGCAACACGGTAATGGTCGGAAGGACCCACGGTCAGTATGCGATTCCCATCACAATGGGTCTGAAGATGGCCGTTTGGCTTGCGGAACTCCATCGTCACAGGGTAAGATTGGATGAGATGAGGCCAAGGTTACTGGTTGGAAAAATGTCGGGGGCCGTTGGGACCGGAGCAGCTCTTGGTGATAAAGCATTTGATATTGAGGAATATGTAATGAACGATCTCGATCTGGGAGCCGAGGAAGCTGCCACACAGATCGTCCAGAGAGATAGGATGATCGAACTTCTTTCAGCCCTGGCAAATCTATCGGTCACGATCGAGAAGATGGCAACGGAGATCAGGACCCTTCAGCGTCCGGAGATCGGTGAGTTACAGGAACCTTTTGATGCAAAGAAGCAGGTAGGCTCGTCCACCATGTCCCACAAGAGGAATCCGATCGTTTGCGAGAACATCACCGGTCTTGCAAGGACACTAAGGGGTTTCTTGATCCCCGAGTTTGAAAATGGCGTTCAATGGAATGAGAGGGACCTTTCCAATTCTTCATCCGAGAGGTTCATCCTTCCTCATATGATGATACTTGCAGATGATATTGTCCACAAGATGACCGGGATCATGAAGGGACTGATCGTAAATGAGGAAAAGATAGCGGAGAACCTGAAGAAAGCCGGAGATGTGATCATGGCTGAATCCGTGATCATGTCCCTCTGCACGAAGGGCATGGGGAGACAGGAAGCCCATGAGGCCACCAGGAAAGCCGCAATGCTACACTATCAGGGTCAGCCCTATATCGAGGCATTGATACAAGATAAAAGCATATCATCGCTACTTTCAGTTGACGAGATCAGGACCTGCCTGGATCCTTCAGGCTATACCGGTGTAGCTTCCGAGAGGGTCGAACGGGTCATTGAAATGGTAAGGTCACCATAGAGGTGTCAGATCACTGTCCTCTACCTCGGTCCAAATTGGACTTTCAAATGATTCAAATAGGCCGCTGAAGTATGAGAATGATACGGTTCCGAGCGGTGAGATGTGGATCGCTGTTGTAACATGATCGGTCGATGATACACCTGAAATATGGATGGTCAATTGTGGTGTTGTCTCGGTGATCAATATCTCCTCTCCCTGAATTTTTGGGATGATCGGTCTTGCTGAGGTGATCATGTTCACCAGGAACCGATCGATCTCCCCCGAACGGCTGATCCTATGAAGATCATCCATTGTAAGGGAAGAGAATACTATACTCCTTCCGATCAGAGGAATGGACTCTCCGGAATAGCTCAATGAAAGACCAATTGAAAGACCATATTTTTCAGCAACGGGAACAGAACCCCTGAACAGAGATAGAATATCATCATCCAGAAGATCTGGTAGTTCATTGATCGCATCTTCTTCCATCTCATCACCTGTAAGGATAACCGATAGAAGGACCTCTCCAATATCAGTATCAGGAATGTCTTTCTCTGTCACGTAAGGAGCCAAGACACCATTCCTCTGTATGGCAACCGTAGGGGATGAGATGAAGGTCCCCTGCCCTATCATCTTCCATAGTCCCTTATCAGGGGACCTTGGTATCAATGATCCTTCGTTGACCTCCTGATCACCGAATCTTCCATGGATCGAAAAAGATCTTTCATAGAGGTCCAACTCTATCCTGGTCCCTGCGTCATTGACTATCTGGGCGGTTACTTTCATATCGCCTCCGGAAATAGGCCAGATCATGATAGACAACTGACCTTCGGGAAGTTTGGAGGTGATCTCCATTCTGTCCCTTGGTGGTGAATAGGAGATGGTAACCACATGTCCATCCAGCATTATAGGGCCAACATCATTGAGATCTATTCCCGAAGATCTGACCTTGTTATCGTAGAGGACATAGAGCTTGGTCTGGACCTCGGTATCCTTCATCCAGGGGCCGATGGATGACAGGGTTCCGATAGATGATGTCTGGATCGACTGTCTGGCCGATACCGGTTCAAGGATCCCTTCGAACCAACCCGATGACCTGGCCAGGGAGGTCAGAGGTGAGAAAGCACCTTTTAGCTCTGGCCAGACCTTGGAGGTGAAATATTCCGTGGCGTTCGCCTCGGGTGTAATGACCCATCCGCCGGATATGTAGCTTGTGAAAGCAACTCCAGTGTTGATGTTGTACAAACCAGGAAATCCCTCATCATACAGGCTTTCCGTTCCAGAATGAATTCTAACTGGGATAGAGAGATTGATCGATCTGGAAAGACTTGAAGGGTCGTAGGTATTGCCTGACCAACCCGTGGTCTCGGCATCGATAACCATTGACCCTGAAATATCGAGGTCCCACTGAACTCTGTAATCATTTTTAGAAGGTTCTGGAGGAGGTGGGACGGCTCCACATCTGGTTATCGAGATATTGGGGCCATATTCCACCAATTGCTTATCTGTTAGTGAAAGATCTGCATTTGTATACCATGCTTTGAATGTGTTCACTCCCTTCACCTGAAGGTCCCTTCCAACGACCATATAGTCCGTTCCAAAAGTCGGTTTGAACGATCTTCCCCTTCCTTCGGTCAATATAATATCATTCGATACAACGATACCATCCGATGATGGGAACGCCGGATGATGTTCAAGGGAATATGGGTCGGTGGTATCGGTAGGTTGTCTAGGGTCGATCGTCTGGTCCTCCTCAAGAGGACTTATCAGGTCCAGAGGTTCCTTTCTTCCCAACGATCCGGATGACCTATCCATGTAAAGATACCTGATAAAGAGGTCTGCAGGGTCCGCATGCTCAAATGATGTTATGATGGAGAGAAGGTCAGCGGCCTTCCTTCTTACGGTCTCTCCCTTTGTTCGAAATATATATTCCTCAAAATTCTCCTTTTCCGATTCGGTCCATGGTCTTGCACCGGTCGGGTTCATCAATAGAGCGTGGCTCTGTGAAGAGAAGTATGTATCGATATGGGAAGCAAGTCCGGATGGTATTGTCCCAGTCCATCTTGCAAGCCTTATCGCAATTGCAAAATTGAAGGCAAGTTCAACATCTCCTTCATTCAGAAGATGGAAGTTCGTATCAGTGAAATCTGTCCCTACACCGCTGTTTGCCCTTGATCTAACAAGTGAGTTCAACATATATTCAACATCTCTGGCAAGGCCTGAGGACCAGCCGTTCACATCGTCCTCGAGAAGGTCAAGCAATCTAGCGAGCGCTCTTTCGATATCCACCGTTTCCAGTGAATAGGAGAGATCTATGGTCCTTCTGTCCCCACCTTTGTTGGGTGTGAGCTGGATCACAAGTTCCACATCGGTCCTGACCGATGGGACCAATGGCAATGATCCTGAATTTCCGAACATCAGTGAATTGGGAGTTATTGTTCCTTTTTCAGATTCTATGTTGGACGCCGGTATCGGTATCTCAGCTGTCATCTCGGAGGAGGTAACCATGACATCAGATGATAGAAGAACAACAGAATGTCCGGGAACCATGTTCTGGGATGTATCTACCCATCCTCCCATCATGGTTCTGATCTTTTCTCGGACCTCATTATTGGAATAAGATCCCATTCCCGATACCATTGTTGATGTCAAAGAGGATAATCTCTGTGTCAACGGCCCCAATTCCACGGGTTCTTCCTTCGTTCCTTCTACTTGATCCCTCGTTAAAAGGTAAGCGGATCCGGATCCGATCAATGCTATCACAAGGGCAATAGCCAATACCGGTCCTGTAACGTCATTTCCTTTCATTGTGAAGCCATCTCCCAGATAAAAAGTTTGAAGATAAGTGTGATCTCGCCCCCATCCTGCATATCGACCACAACTTCTTGTTCTGTTGTACTTGATGGAGATGTGCTGATATCTCCGACCGATATCTTGTGGGATATTTCAGCATCCCATCCCTGTCCTGTAGATATGGTTAACTGGAATTCTTTTCCATTCTCCAACATGAATGAAATATACTCTGATACCTTTCCATCGACCTCTGTCATTTCCAGGACCTTTTCGTTCATCAATATGAAATAAGCTATGGGTATCTGCACATCGGTGTATTGTGTTCCATTGATATCCACAAGGTCAATGGTCGATGTTAGCAGAACGGAAAGTGGAGTGGAATATGGATCGCCTTCCCTGGCTTCTTCACTCTCCACCAATTCCGGAAGCAAGGTTCCTATCGCAATTCCAGAGATGATCAACAGGGCAGCGGCTGCAAATGCAGTTCTTCGAGGCAGCGTGTATCTGGTCCTTACCTCATCTTCATCTCTCAGGTCCAGTGGCCTACGCTCCATAGAGGATCACCTCCAGGTCACCCGGGAGAACCTTCCCCGAACCTATGTGGATCGGGACCTTCTCGGATTGTATGTCCGATCGTGTCTTTGGATGATCATCGAACGTCCCGACATCAGGTATCTTGATCTGAACTTCCTCTTCTCCGGGGGTCGAGATCGTGATCAATGCCACCTTGTCCTTGTATGGTTCAAGTTCCGACAGATCCGAATGTCTTTCCTTCAAAGATTCCAAAGAAAGAGCACCGGAGATACTTCCATATTCTGACATTAGGGTCAATATTGCCGTCTGGCTCGACCTTTCAAGTTCCGTATCTAGGTCACTCTCTTTATCCCTGATGATCGCAGTCGTGCAGCCTGCAATGAATACAATGATGCCAATTCCCAGCACCATCATGTTCACCCTTACATCCTGATCTATGGAAACCCTCCTGTGGTCGTAGTTATTTATCGATACAAACCCTTTTTAAAATATTCGGTACAGATGGTGGTATGGACATTCCAGAATTTGAAACAAAATATATATAAATGGATAGAGGTGGTTGAAAATAGAGGTGAGACCCATGTTCAGGGGTTTATTCGTAATTTTGATAGGTATTTGCTTGATGGTGCCCATATTCTCTGTTATCGATACAGATGCAGGTTCCATTACACGAGGAGAGATCGGAGGTTTTTTTGGGTCGGAAAGGATATACAATTCATCACGGTCTCTTAGTGGTGGAATGGGAGCCGCAGATCTCGATGGCGATGGAGTAACAGAGGTTGCCTTCTGCGATTTCTCGGGAAAAGTGATCCTACTGGACCCAAAGGAAGATGGTTCTTTCAAGGCGCTGCCTATATGGGAACAGGAAGGTCCTCAGGGAACCGACAAAGGTCTTTTCGATCTTGTTATTGCGGATGTTCTCGATGAGTATCCTGGCCCCGAGATGGTGGTAGCAGGATATACCGGGAATGTTCACGTTCTGTATCGTGTCGGAGACCTATGGTCGGATACTGTTATCTTTACAATGCCAGATGATAAATTTGGGGACCCATACAGGATCTTCGAAATAGAGATCGCTGATATGGACCCCGCCCCTGGAGACGAGATCCTGCTTGGATCGATGGTGAACAATCAGAACGACCCGGACAGGTATCTCAGATATCTATACCGATCGGATAGCGACTGGTTGGTCGGTGAGATAGAGCTTCCTGATACCGTGAAAGCAATTGATGTTGGAGATGCCGATCCTGTTGTTGACGGTATCGAGATCTATGTTACGACATCAGGTTGGAACGAACTTGGTGGAACGGATTCATCCCTCCTTGAAATATTCAGAGATGGTGATAATTGGACTTACAAAGAGCTGTTCAGTAACAACGAGAACCTGATCGCAAATGTTAGAGTGGGTGAGATCTGGTCGGGCCATGAAGGTAATGAGCTCATAATCGCCGGGCTATCCGGTTGGTGCAGGGTCCTCTGGGAAAATAATGGTACGTTCGAGAGGAAGGATGTTTTCCAGGCACTCACTTCATCCGGGAAGAATTCCGCTCTTGAAGGATTGGCAATTGGTGATTTCAATCCACTCCACGATGGAGATGAGGCCATGGTAACCGGTTATTATAATGAGGTCACCCAGATAATCGAGATGAATGGAGAGGTGGTTGCCGACCTGGCCTGGAAGACCGCCGCACCGGATGTGAAATTGGAGCTTTCCGGTGTTGAGGTTGACGATGTGTCCTCGGTTCATCCTGGTAATGAGGTCATCATCGCTTCCTTGCAGGGATGGATAGAGATGCTCCATTTCCAGGAAGATGGTCTCGTGATGGATCTTCCCAAAGAGAAGATCATTGTTGAAGCAGACTCCAGCGGACAATTCGAGATCGAGATCATTCCAGCCGGGAGAGTGAATGGTGAAGTTACAATTGAAGTGAGTGGAGGAATTGGGATAGACCTGATCTATGACAGGTTGCAGACCCTATACTTTGGATCCTCCTTGAAGGTCCCTGTTATCATTGATCCTGTGACAGACGGAGATTCCGAGTTCGACCTATCTGTTTCGATAAGTGTCTTTGGATTGGTAAGGACAGGATCCGTGTCGGTTCATGTTACTCCTTCAGGTGGAACATTCAGCATTATCCTGGAACCTTCATCTTTGACAATGTATGATATGTCCGGCAATTTCATGAGCTCCGAGATATCACTGGTCGGAGCTGAGGGTTATGATTATATTGACCTTGCCGTCAATGATGTGGATGGATTGAATGTGAATGTCAATTCGCCTATTGCACCCGGAGATATATCGACACTCTACGTTAGTATCGAACCGGGATTCACCGGCTCCAGGACACTTACGATCACAGGGTCGCACAATGGGGTCCCGATATCTCAAGGAGCTCTTCATGTAAATGTATTGAACCTATCGGAAGTCCTCGAGTTTCGGCTAAAGCAGGATGAAGAGGATAACTACTTCATAACTGCATACCTGAACGCATCTGCTCCGGTCAGAAATATGACCTTTACCGTGAAGCTGGACGAAGAGTTCATCTACAGGTCTCTGGCCAACATGGATGGTTATTCGAATTTGGATATTCCGATCCTTCCTTTGAAAAAAGGAGATGAGGGAATGCTCTCAGTGAAGGTAACCAATGTCGCAGAGCAAACGATCAAAATTGAAAGTGTTGGGAAAGTGAAGATAGAAGACGATGAGGACGGCACCGGGAAGGAATGGGTGATAGGAGTTTTCATCATTGTCCTTGCTGTTATAACGGTCCTTATCATTTTCTTTTTCTACAAACCAAAGGCAGGTAGACCCGAGGAAGATCCTTCTATCGAGAGGATAGGTGGAAGAAGGAAATTCGAGACAGGTTCCAAGGATGAACCTGTAAGAAGAGGAAGGATACAACCTCCAAGAGAAAGGAGGGGACCTCCATCTTCAAGAAGAAGAGGTCCACGATGAATATTATTACCCAGGAATTGCAAAGATATTGAAGAAGAGGATATTCACTCTGATCCGAAGGTTCAAGGTTTCATTTTATCATGCCTGTAATCTGGAGTAAATAACTTTTAAGTAAAAGTAGAACTTCTCCCCCATTCAGCGGACCTGAGTTTCTCTTGAATTCTATGTCGGGGTGGCTCAGCTTGGTGGAGCGCCGGACTCATAGGGGCCCTTTGGGCTATCACGTGAGCTCCCAAGTACCCGGAGAAATCCGGAGGTCACGGGTTCAAACCCCGTCCCCGACACTTTATTCACTATTATATTAGATTTATTGTATGTTATATCCAATGTTGGTAAAGATTCCGTCCCCGACACCTTAAGGTTAGAACCAGTCACCTTATTCTGCCTCATCGAGCTCTTCTACCTGGTCATGAATGTAGTCTTTCAGCTCTGATGTTGTTAATCCTTCCTCATCAATTTCAGGAGCAGGAACTCCATAGAGGTCCTCGTATGATGGGGTGGCGTCCTCTTTCTCTTTTTCCAGTGCAGCTCTTTCTTCCTCACCGTGTTTAACAGCTTCTTCATCCATCTGCTTTTTCTTCTTCATGAAGAAGAATATTCCAACTGCCAGTAATATGATCACGATTGCAACGATGGCTATTGTTATCAGAAGAGTTGAAGTCGAACTCTCTCCTTCGATCACAATGATCTCAAACGATGCGGTATTGGATTCTATTCCATCAGTAACCTCTACTGTTACTGTATGAAGAAGCACCTGATCGTCTTTGGGAGTCCATCTGATCATCCCTGTCTCTTCGCTGATGGTCATTCCATCAGGTGCTTCCAAAAGAGAATATTTCAGATTTTGTATGTCCTCAAGATCCTCGTCAGTGCAAGATATCTTGAATTTGAAAGCGGTCCCCGCGGAGATCTCATGATCATCCAATGTGTTGAAAGTGGGTTTGTAGTTAACTCTAAACGATTGGATTCCAGAAATGCATTCACCTAAGGAACAACCATCACTTGGAATCACTGTCCAGAAGTACATCTGACCTGGGTCAAGGTTAGACAATGTGATGTTATTTTCATTGTAATTTTCATCGATGAGCGCCTCTTCTCTGAATCCTTGCACAAAAGCTTCTGTTTCATGTAAATATATCTTGTAAGTGATCGGTTCATCTTCTGGATCTTCTCCTTCCCACATCAATACTGTTGCGGTCGAATGACTTCTTCCTCCTTCTGTTGGGCTTATCAGATCAACTGTGGGGGGCTCAGTTGCCAAGACAGTGATCGTGAAGGTCCTGTTGGTGAAAACAAGTCCATCCCAGGCTGATACAATAACTTCGAGTTTGAATGGAGCTTTATTAAAAACATGGATGTTTGCTGTCCAGTTTATTATTCCGGTCATCTCATCGATTGTAATATCAGAAGCCGGTGTGGATGAAATTGAGTATGAAATAATATCTCCATC
>JAUVCN010000166.1 GCA_030595715.1 Thermoplasmatales archaeon | reverse complement strand
ATGGAGCTTCATGAAAGAGTGACCAAGAGCTCGGTCACGTTGATGTGGGACAGACCGGCAAATGACGGGGGAAGTTCGGTGATTGGCTACATCATCCGGAAAGGAAGATCACATGATCCTGTATACGAGGTGGACAGAGTTCCTCTCGATGTTGAAACCTGGGAGGACCCGGATCCCTGGGATGATACTCCCGCCTACTACTCCGTTACACCCTACAACATTCAAGGAGAAGGTGAAACGAATTGGGCATATGCAGATCTGACAGATGAGAAGCTCCCCGAGGAGCTCATCAGCTGTTTGTCCATCCTGATCATATTGATCTTCGTTCCAGGAATTATTGCTGCTGCAATAGCACATTTTTCAGATGAAAGGGCTAAGAGGGAACTTACCAGGGATAAAGAAGTTGAGAATGAACTGGAAAGAGAAGCGGTGAGCGAGCATTCGGAGGGCAAGTAGATGTGGCGACATCCAACTCTTGCATTGGTTGTTATCGCAATGTTCATGGTCACCCTGACAATGGATGCAAATGGAGCTGATCCGCTGGAAACCTACATGTTGGAGACAACCCGGAAAGAGCAAAAAAGCATCCTCTCGATGGCGATACCAGATGCCCTCTATCAGGACCACGGAGTCCTTTTCTATCTTATACTTCCGGGGATCGGCGAGACCAGTATCAAATTCAGTGTCACAAATGGTGAGATCGTGGGTCTTGATGAATATGATATAGAAAGAATAATTGAATATCCCGATGAAATAGAACGCTACCGGGGTCAACAAAATGGTGATCTGCTTACCCCTTCTGATATGTATCATGATCTTGTAGCGTATGCAATCTATCCGGAATATATTGATGAAGATTTCGAGATGGTCCTTGCGATCGAGGTCCTGAACGGGACAGAGATACTTTTCACCGAAATCCATACCTTCCGGGTAACAGGGAAACCGATAGTTATCGAAGGTTACGATCTCAGTGATGGGATCGACATACCCATGACATATGTAAAGGCCGTGATCGTTTCGATCGTTATCTGGGCCCTGGTCATTGCAATTGCTATTTTGATCCGGAAAAATATGAAAGGAGGGGAGAATTGATGGAGGCCTGTTTTCTGATTTTCCTACTGTCCCCCTTCATCTTTTACGGGATAGCTATTTATCTGTATTCCAATAAGAAAGAGCTGAGGACCTTCCTCCAGATGGTCATCTTCCCTCTTCCCATTGTGGTGATCATCGGTTTTTTCCTGTACGAGATGTTTCAGGATCCTGACCTTTATCAAGATGCTATCAAGGTCGTCATCTGGTTTCCGGTCCCGGTAGGTATCGGTATCATCGGCCACATCATCTATGAAAAGGACCTCTCCAGGTTCTCGTTCCTTACAAGGGTCCCTGCTGCCATTTTGTTGATAGCGGCTCCATTTCTCGTTCTTGAACCTGAAATACTTGAAATTGCAGGACCCGTGGTGTTTGGAGTTGCCGGTGCGTTGATGGGAACTTATGGATATATCAAATTCTACAAAGGGAAAAAGATAGGTCTTGTCTATGGATACCTTGCGATACTCTTCTTCGTTGTAGCACCTGTTGTATGCATGGCAATATCCATCGCTTACTTCGAGACATTGAAGGATAATGTGATCTATAGAAGGTCCAGCTGGGGAAGCGAATCTTGTCACGATATTGCGTTTCCGATCTTTGTCTTCCAGGAAGGTTTCATCAAACCGTTCCTCTTCAGCACCGGATATATTGGTATCATGGGGATCGTAGCCGCTGTCAGAAAGAAAACACTTGAGAAAGAACTCAGGGAGGAGGGGCTGATCCCGGAAGAGTTCGATGAGGTCCTGAAGGGGAAGGAGCCGAAAAATGGCTGATATTTCCCTGATCCAGATTGTGATGGAGGTAACCTATCGGTGCAATTCATCCTGTTCCTTTTGCTACAACTGCTGGAAGGACGATTACGACCCTGGCCCCGAGATATCGGTCGATGAATGGCGGAAAGTGATAGATAAGATGCCGGATGTAAAAAGGTACACCATATCCGGTGGAGAGCCTCTTCTCAGGGAGGACCTTCCCGAATTGATTGATATGCTTCAGGAGAAGGTGGAGCATGTATCGGTCCTGACAAATGGAACATTGCTTGATGACAGATGGGCAAGGGAGTTCAAGAAGCGAAATGTGTTCGTTCAGGTCCCCATCCACGGGTTGGAAAGGACCCATGATGAACTGGTAGGGATGAAAGGCGGTTACAGGAAAGCGATCCGGGGTATTGCTTACCTCAAGAAGAACGGCATTGAGTATGCTGTATCAGTGGTTGGGAACAAGAAGAACATCAGCGAGATAGACAAGGTCTTTGAACTTGGGGTGGCCCTTGGGGCCTCGGAACTGCTTGCAATAAGGTTCCTTCCAGGTGGAGAGGGTCTGAAGAATCAGGAATTGATGTTGAATGCCAAAGAGTACGAGAGGTTCCTCTCGGAATTCGACAGGATCTTGAGCCGGTACCGGATATTCGGTAATATGGGGGTTCCGAACATTCCCTGCAAGTTTCCGGAAGATAGGTTCAAGGCCCTCTACATGACAGGATGCACGGCAGGAGTGAACTGGCTCACATTGGACCCGACTGGAAGGGCCAGGGTGTGCAATCATTCCCCAACGATACTTGGAGATCTACGGAAGCAATCATTCGATGAGATCTGGGAGCATCCCATACTCAGAGACTTCAGAGAAGGCAGGATGATCCCTGACGAATGCAAGGGATGCGATAAGATAGATGACTGCAGGGGTGGATGCAGGGCTGTTGCAGAGACCCTTTACGGAAATTGGAAGGCCCCCGATCCGCTGTTCAATTTGAGATGAAAAAGCGGATCTCTTGCTGATCGATCGATCAGATCTTCAAATTATCCCGATACATACCTTTATTTACTCATATTTGCAATTCCCAATTGGATTGGAATTCAATTCTACTGTTATATGAGGGATTGGAATTGAGAGGTATAAAAAGGTCACCATACAGGCAGCCCGTTACTCCAGAGGGTTTACGATCAATAGAAGAAGGATCCTTGGATTATTTCGATCAGGAAGTATTTGGCAATTTCAATACAGGGGTCCTTGAACAGTATCTCGAAGAGAGGAACAGGACAGAATCATTCAAGAGATCGAAATTCAACTGGAAGAAGGTTCTTCTCTCAATATTCTTGATAGGCGTTCCGTTCATCCTCATCACCCAGTATGTCACCCTGCAGACAGGGATCATGCTTGGAGGTGCATTCTATATTGCCTATATTGCCGGTCTCTTCTTCAAATGGTCTCCAACAGAGATAAATATAGGTTCAGGTGCTGCAACCGCTACCGAGAAAACAATTACCGGTTTCATTTACACATTTCCTGCGATATACATACTTGGAGCAAAAGGGGTTGACGGGTTCCAGTCATTCGAGAATGGGTTTAGCTTTGTTCATTTCGATCTGATGGTCGTTATGATCATTTGCTCGATCCTCGCGTCCTTTCTTGGCCTCATGTATTTCATCATCTTCAGGAGGATATGGATAGTTGAGGACCCACTGCCATCTCCGGGATTTCAGGCATTTATCAAACTCCTCGATATCTCGAATTCAATGCAGAGCGATATGAGGCCCGAATTGAAGGGGACAATGAAGAGATTGTTAGTTGCATTTGCTGGAATGTTCGCTCTTGCCACTTTTCTACGGCTGCCATTGGTCAAGGTGAACAGTCCACTTTCGGGTCAAAAGGACCATTATTACATATCGATCGCTGACAGGATATTTCATGCGATGGGTCTTGAGGATTGGATAGGGAGTGGAACATTATCCATTCCTGCCCGTTTTGCAAAATACACTCATCCCTCTTTTGCAATTTCAGGGATGCTCTTTGCGATCGGTTGGTTTCTCAGGACCAGAGCAGCATTGATCCTTTTCCTTGGGTCGATCTTCAGCTGGTTCGTAATTGTCCCTCTTGCCGTGAAAATGAACCTGCCAGTAGGTCCGTTTCAACTAGTAGAAGGTGAAAGTTCGTTCATTCGAGTTAGAGATATTGATCCGGACTGGTTTGGGGTTTTGGGCCTTTCTGGTGTCTATTCCACCGCTATGGTGGCCTCCCTATACTTTGTAACACCCATTGTTATAGGAGTGGTCCTTGGAGCTGGTTCACTTGCTCTGATAAAATTGATCCCGGGTATGAAACCCCGGGGAGATGCTCTGTTCGGAGGTTTGAAAAAGGCCGATGTTAGGAAATTCGGATCAGGTGGCCGGTATGAATGGTCTACCAATTTTATCCTTCCAACGATGTGTGTGAACTGGTTCACCTTCACGTTATTATTCTGGTTGGTTGGAGGTTTTGGTTTCATTCCATCGATACTCCTGGGAACGATAATGGTGCCTATCATCTTTCTCCTCAGTGCACTGACCGCCAAGATCACAGGTGAGGTGGGATTGGTACCAACCTCCACCATGACCTTGATCCTCATTTTCATACTCTATTTCACTTTGAAGGCCATGATCAAGACTTTCGGAAACCCCATGCCAGATGGAGAGATCATGCTAATGGTTCTCATAGCCTCGACCATCTTTGCTTGCACGATATCCA
>JAUVCN010000138.1 GCA_030595715.1 Thermoplasmatales archaeon | reverse complement strand
CTGGAGGAGTATCTGTTTTCTCTCACCTTTCGACCCCACCGGGGTGTTGAAGAGGTATTTGTCCATGTGTGGGAGTGCGGCCTTCCTCATCTCCTCGATGATCTTGAGGTCTCCCTCTGCGGGCCTCTCAACCCACTTCAGCTCGGAGTCCTTCAGCTTCTCCTTTCCGATCTCCTTTCGGATATCGTCCATGAACTTGGTGATGGGGGCCATTGCCTTCATGGCCACCTCGAACGCCTTGAGGGTGTTCTTGTCGTCCAGCTCCTTTGCGTCGCAGTCCACCATCGTTATCTTCTTTCCATCTCCCATTACCACCATCTGGAGCTCTGAGAACTCGATCTCCTCTGGTGTGGGGTTGATGATGAAGTCGCCCGTGACCATCCCGACCCTGACCCCGGCCACCGGGCCGTTGAAGGGTATATTGGAGATGTGAAGCGCCAGTGTTGCCGCTATCAGTCCCACGATGTCGGGCTTGTTCACGCCATCGATGCACAGGGGCATGATGACCACCTGCACGTCGTTCCTCATCCCTTCCGGGAAGAGGGGGCGGATGCCCCTGTCTATCATCCTTCCGGTGAGGACCGCATCCGTTGTTGGCCGCCCCTCCCTCTTGGTGAAGCGGGGTCCCTTGATCCTCCCTGCCGCGTAGAACCTCTCCTCGTAGTCCACCATCAGTGGGAAGAAGTTCATGCCGGGCCTTGAGGTACCGGACATCGTTGCTGTTGCCATGACCACGGTGTCGCCCATCTGTGCTGTGACAGCGGCGCCAGCCTGCTTGGCCATCCTACCATACTCTATCTTCAGGCTAGTGCCTGAAAAATCTGTTTCAAATGTTTTAATTGTCATATAATCACCTAAATATAGGTCTCTTGGGCCCCTGGACGCTCTCTGGCTCCCGGCCCATTTTCTCTGTCCCTCCTTGGAGGGGTATATTTATCTTAAAACCGCAGAACCCGCGGTTCTTCCTTTTTTTTAACTTATACCAATAAGTCACTCTATCATAATCTTCTATTATTATAAGGTATCCCCTGGGTCTGCCAATATGGAAGAATAGAATAATCGCTCCCTGACGATACCCGCGGCCTGGGAACCACATGATCGATATCATCTTGGAGGTAAGTTCATTTTATTCCTTTTCCAAATCGAGAATGCCAGAACAGAGATCAATGATACAAAGATCCAGGTGATGCCTGGGAAAGGAATTATGGAAGTTCCTTCGATCGTTACATTCCTGCTCAGAACGTTGTCATTCACTCCGGCAAACTGGTCATTTGGTTCGATAACCGAATTCTCCGGGTCGATCTCGATAGTTAAGTTGTGAGTTCCAGCCTCTGCGACCCATGAGAATATCACGGTCTTGACATCGTCCGTATCGTTCTTGATGGTGCGCAGGGTCGAGACCTTCTTTTTCACTCCATCGACGAGGAGCCGAACATCCACATTTTCTGCAGGGGCCGATCCATCGTTCACAACCTTTACAATGATCGTCAGGACATCTCCTGGCGTTCCATCAAAGGACCCTCCTGAAGTTGAACCCACGATCTCTATCCCTCCTTCGAACCGAATGTCCGGAAGCTTTTCATCATCCACCTGGGCATCCACAGGATCCAGGGACAGGATCATTATCATAATTGTTGCGAAGATAATGGTCATCGCTCTTCTCATGCTCTGGCAATGTTTCGATGCTCTTATCAATCTTTCCCTTCGGGAGGCTGTGGCTTAAAAATAATATTGTGATCGCTCCTTGATCTTCTGCCCTATACCGGATGAGATCCATGAAGTGGAGGAGGATCCGAAAGCAGGAACGAAATTCTGCCCTCCTGCAAAGCTCTTGATCGGTTATTGGATCCCCCATCACTCCTCATATTCTTTTTTAGGACCCCTGTTGATAATGATCACTGCAGTAATGATCAGAATGATAACTGTAGCCGAGGATATTCCAGCCAATATAGTGTAAGAAACACCCGCGAACAGATTATCATTTGATGTATTCTCGAAGGGTTCTTCTTCATCATCGTCTCCTTCGGCCAATGTCTCTTCATTTGTCCCGTTGATCTTAGGCTCCTGTTCTTCCTCTTCAACGGTCACATGAACCTTGTAGGATGAAGAAAGGATGTTCTCGCCATCGATCATGAATCTTGCGTTCAGATGGACAGTCTCGATATCCGGGACAAGATATTCAAACCTCCAATATCCAGCGGATATCTCTTCGATATTGGTGATGTTCCCGCCTGCTCCGCCATCATCTATTTCGATGGATCCGATCGATATATTTTCGAGATGCATTACCCTTGCTCCAAATGTCAGGTTCCCTCCAGGCTTGATCAAGCTTTGATGGTAGGGCATGTATATTTCCATGAAGGGGTCCCTCTCTACGGGAGCCCCAGTTACTGTTATACTGATCAGTTCTTCGTGGGCAACCGTATCGTTGACCGTAACTCTCAGGAGCCAGACCACAGTTCCCAGATCGAACGGCGCTGTCCAGGTAAATGTCCAGTTCCCATCGTCCACCCTCTGTTTTGTTAATTCCGTCCCAAATCCCTGAATCTCGATCATTTCAACATCGATCCCGGATACTGGTAGGGTTATGGAGGCATCTACCGATATCATGACCGTTTCCCCGGGAAGCATCCGATCTTTATCAACTTCATACTCGAGATATAGCTCAGAATAATCAGGACCACCATGATCTGATCGGACGCTGATCATCAGGGACTTCATCAGGATAATCTCCTTGAAGACATCCACTTTTACATAGACAGAAGCCAGGTTTGTTTTATCCCCGTTCGGGAACCATTCACAATTGTAGATTCCCTCTCTCCACATTGTCCAATTGCTGAAATGAGATCCTTTCAAGGTTGAATGTATCTCAACATCCTCCAATCCAATTTCACCGTCGAAAAGATGGAGGTCAAGTGTAAGCATGATGGACCCATTTGCTTCCACCGATGAGCTGTTTGTGAAGAAACCTAGATGATCTTCTCCTCTTCGTTCTACCAATCCTACATTGAAATTATCAACGTAATCCAAAGAGGGATACAGGAATCTCCCTCCTCGATAATACCATTGAAGACCATACCCCGGTGAGATCTGATACCACTCATCCTCTCCCTTTTCGAGACAATGTCCATGAAGATCCCTGTAGTGGAAATATAATTCTTCTTTACCATCATCATCCCAATCTTGAATTCCTATGAAGATCGAATTCTTGTGGTGGAAAGCCAGTGGCAGCGTTGCCAGAATGGTTTGAGTTGTGGGATCGAAGATCAAGGTGGCAGTATTATTTGCAATGATGATATCCTTGACTCCATTATCATTCCAGTCAAAGCCCGAACCCAGGTACATATAATCATCTTTCAAGATCTCATAGCCCGAATTTCCAGAGATCAAAGTGACGTAACCTTTGTCCGTGTAAAATAGGAGCTCAGGCAAAGTGTCATTGTTCAGGTATAGCTTGATCATCCTGTGCCAGTTTGGAATACTATTCCATGGATAATTCACAGAAACGGACCACTCCACGTCTCCGGAAATGGCCTCTACGCTGAAGATGACATACTTATTTTGGATCACCCTTTCAACGTAAAGCAATTCTGTGTCGCCATCTCCGTCAATATCTCCATTTCCATCCCAAACTAAACGGTGGGATGATCCTTCTTTCCAGTCATTTTCCACCCAACCTCCGATGGGGTCCAAAATAATATTCCCGGACAGCTCATCATCCAGTCCGTTCAAGAAAATAAAGCTCTCGTTCCCATGGATGATGGGGAACATCCAGTTGATATGGTCCATTGATCTTTCAAATCTGGTGGTGTTCTCGAGGTCCCATGGGTCGTGCAGTATCAATCCTATCTCCCTATTATACTCCAGTAGCAGATCACCAGATTCCATGGGCACCCTCTGCATGGTTGAATGAACTCCTATACTGCTCTTAGACAATCGATTGATAACGGAGCCATTGTCCAGATCGATCACGATCGATCCCGAAAGAAGGAAATGATCTTTACCTTCAGGCCCGGTTATTGGTTGTGCTCCAAGATAGAACCCATTGTAAAGACTCCAGTAATATTCAGGCCCATCTTCAAATAATGTAGTCCAGATGATCTTCCCGTCAATTGGGTCCAATCTTGAAATTAGCCAACCATAAAATGATGTGTCAACCACTATCAGCTCGTCGCCTTTTATGCCGTCAAGGTCTTCAGCGATCACGATGCGATGGGTTAGCGGCACATTCCTGGGATCGACAGGATACTCCCAGAGGACGTTATTGAGGCCTATCGGACTGATACAGGTCAGCCCATCTCCATCAGTGTGTGGTGTGAGCCAGTAATACAAAAGCCTATCATCATAACCCTCACCCATTTTGAGTATCTCCGACCTGGAATGTTGATCTCCCCATCCTTCCCATGTCTCTCCCCCATATGGTTTGATGATCAGGTCCCCTCTGAGATCATTCAATTCCACGTTTCCCTCGAATAAAAGAAAGATCGCACCATCATCGAATAATGAGGAGAAATTATCTCCCACCACACATAGATCATATCCTGTAAACATGAACTCCTCTGTGATCTCTATTCCGTTCTCCCTTCCTGAGATGTTGTATTTCAATTCCGGAGGTAGGAAAACTGCAAGGTTCAGAGAAGATGATCCCTTCATTGGTGAGGATATCTCAAGGGGAAAATAAGCACTGTCTGTTTCGAATTCAAAGACCAATGGTTCTATTGAGGCAGTCCGGTTTGTGATCGCATATTGGTCGATGGTGAAGTATTCACATCCCCTTTTTGTATAATTCTCGATGACCGCATCCAGTCCTTTCGGCCACTGTTCGATCGAGGACCCCAGTCCTCTCATCATCTCATCTATTCTTGACTGGAATGATATGTAATCTGTTATCCTGATGACGGTGACATTATGAGCTCCAAGAACACTCTGGAACAGGACCTGGAATCCTGTGGTCTCCACATCATTTTTTCCATCATATAGGGGATCCCCCATCTTCCAATCGAGGACATGGGTCAGGTTGGAGAAGATCGATCTGTTTCCCAATGTTACAGTTGGATAAGATGGGAATGGGATCATATGGAAACCTTGTGTGCCTTTTTCTCCACGGATATCCACCGAGAGGATCATTCTTTCATAGGTCCCATTCCATGCAATGATCGCATTCTGGCCCGGTTCGAAGATATCCTCAACTGACATGGGAATATAGCACCCGTCACCTTCCACCCTATCCAGAGATATGACGGTCAGTACTAACAACAGAGCAACGAAAAATACTACTGCAGACGCCCTTGCTTCCTTGAGAATCATTTTCAACTCTCCCTGTGAGGTAAATTGACTCTGTTGCTTTAAAGAGGTTGGTACGGTTGTGTAACAAGCTTGAATCCAATTTTGAATATCCGGGAATTAAAAAATGGGGCCCGTTCTCGATATCCAACGCTATGAAACAGCGTTCCGAGATTCTCGAGAGATATGGTGAGATATGTACTGCGACAGTTGAGGGATGAGGGGGTGATCGTTGCTAGAGGAATTGGAAGCGGAGCGAAGTGAAAACTGGTTGAGTAGAAAACTTACTGGAATTGGAGTGGAGTTCAGGAATAGTCTTACTATAATTGGAATGCACTCCAGGAATAGTAAGGCATATATATTGGTTCAGACAATGTATCTTTGTGTACGTCGAACGTGATATTGAAGATCACTTTCAAAAGATCATCGGCCTGGACAAGGTCATTGCAATAGTGGGTCCCAGGCAGGCGGGTAAGACCACTCTGCTGAGGAACAGGATATCGGATTCAATATCCTATCTTCTGTTTGATGATGTGGATGTAAGGTCCCTGTTCGAAGAGGATGTAAAAGGATTTCAGACCAGATATCTTGAGGGGAATGATGTTACCATTCTGGATGAGATCCAGATCTGCAAGGATGCCGGGATCAATCTGAAGTATTTGAACGATACGGGCAATCGGATGTGGATCACCTCTTCATCGGAGTTACTGTTGGGAAAAGAGGTCCTCTCATACCTTGTGGGGAGGGTATCGATCATCAGATTGTACCCATTCTCATTGTCAGAGGTGATGAGAGCAAGGAGGTACCGGCCCTCGGATAAGATACAGGTCAAACGGTCACTGAGAGAGATCATCTCCTACGGCGGATATCCGGAAGTTGTCCTTGAGAAGGACCCGATGTTAAAAAGTGTCCTTTTAAGGGATCTATATGAGACCATGGTGTTGAAGGACATCTCCAGGGTTTTTGACATAAATGATACTGATGCGCTTGAGAGGTCGGCCAGGTATCTTTCGAACATGTTCACGGGTCTACTCTCCATGGAGAGCATGTCCAGAGACCTCTCAATATCCTTCAAGACCCTAAAATCCTATATCTCGGCCATGGAAAAGAGCTATCTTATCAGGATGGTCCATCCATTTTTTTCAAATGCGAACAAGGAATTGATCAAGCAGCCCAAGATATATTTTATCGATAATGGAATGAGGAATGTCATCTCGGGAAATATTGGAATGAAGGTCGATGGCCCTTCATTTGAGAATTTTGTCTTCACCGAGTTGATAAAACTTGGTTACGAGCCGAAATACTGGAGGAAGAAGACGGGGCCGGAGGTTGATTTTGTCATACAGCTGGGAAATGAGATGGTCCCGATAGAGGTGAAGTTGAAGGTACCTGGAAACAGGGTAGAATCGGCCCTAAGGTCATTTATCCGGATGTATTCTCCGAAGAGGGCATTTGTTGTGATCTTCGAAGGTGAGGGTGGTGAGGTGGACGTCGATGGGACAAATGTCTCGTTCGTGAACCCCGTCAAGCTCAGAGAGGTTCTGGAATTCATGAGATGACCATAGGCCGGCCATCACTCCATGAATATGGCAGGCTTCAATGGCAGGGCGGATCCTGACTTTCCCATTGGGTCCTCTTTATCCCCATCCTCCTCCGAATACACCTTTACCTCACATCCCATCTCCTCAGAGAGGAAGGATGAGAGGTTTTCAAGCCTCTCCCTCTCATCCCGAAGGAGCCTGTACCGTTCCCGCTCCTCCGGCCCCATCTTGACGACGTCCTTTGAGAGCCTCCCTACCAGCTTTGGGATCATCTTCCTGTAGGCTCCAAGGTCCTCCACCCCCATCAGCGATTTGATGGCATCCCCGGGGTTTATCCTCCCGTCGCTTCCATCTGACATCTCCATCAGCTTCTCAAGTACGGTCCATTTCCATTCCGATGAGGTGTACAGTATGATCCTTGACGGCTCCATATCGGTGATCTTCTTCACACGGTTGAGGTCCTCAAGGAGCTTGATCACATACTCCTCCACCTTCAGGGAGGAGATGCTGGTATTATCTTCATCGATGTGAGGCCATGGATGGGTCGATACGAGACCTTCCCCTCCTATCCTCTCCCATATCTCCTCGGCAAGGTGAGGTGTGAAAGGCTGAAGCATCTGTACCCACATGCCCACCATCTCCCTCAGTGTGGACTGCGACCCCCCTCCCCGCCTGGTGTACCATTTCAGGTCCGAGGGGATGGTGAAATAGATGACGTTGGAGGCCTCCCTGAGGCTGCCCTGCTCCAGCATCCGTGTGACTTCCGAAAGCCTTACGCCCATCATTGAGCGTAGCCAGCTGTCCATTGAGGAGGGCCCCCCATCTTCCAAGGATAGCAGATCGTCTATCTGCTCGTAGATCCTTCTCATCCTCGCCCTGTAATGGGAGACCGTGTCCTTCTGCCACTCGACGTCCATGTTGGCAGACCCGACGTGGCAGTAATAGAGCCTCATTGCATCTACGCCGTACTCCCTGATCGCGTC
>JAUVCN010000035.1 GCA_030595715.1 Thermoplasmatales archaeon | reverse complement strand
TTCGAGGAAGTCCGCTGGAGAATTGGTGTTCAAAGGTGGAACGGCATTGCAGAAAATGGGATTTGTGGAAAGGTTCAGTGAGGACCTGGATTTCACTGCATCAGGTATGATCGAAATTGAAAAGATCATACATATCTCAACCGAAGCAGTATCAAATTACAATTTCAAAACTTCTTTCGACAGGCTAAGGAGCGGTGAGGATTCTTCAGGATTCAGGTTGAAGATAGAAGGTCCTCTTTTCCATGGCGGGAAAGGGATATGCACCATTTCTTTTGACATCAGCACAAGGGAAACGATCATGCTTTCGCCAGAGCTCAGAGAGTATTCCCCGGTCTATCCGAATGTCTCTTCATACATTCTAAAAACCATGGATCTCGGAGAGATATTGGCAGAGAAGGCCAGAGCTTTGATGACAAGAAAAAGACCAAGGGACCTGTATGATGCATCTAGACTGATCGAGAGGGGAATAATCATTGATGAGGATCTGGTGAATAAGAAGTTGGAATATTATCGAATAAACTTTGATGAAAAACAATTATTGAAGAGGGTTACAGATCTCAAAAGGATATGGATGGCTGAGATGAAACAGCTTCTTGACCCGATGCCATCTCATGAAGTTTGTTATAGGTTCTTGGAAACGGCTTTGAAAAAGAAGTAGATTTATAAGGTTACATTTTCAAATGTCCAGAACTGTGACCTGCAAAAAGATCATTGGGCCAGGCAGATATTTGACTAACGCTAATTATTACTGTTCATTTACGGTTTTGGTCATACCAAAGCCTGGACAAGCTTTGATGGTATGCTTTTCATCACTCTATCTTCTGTAACAGGAATTTCCAAAGAGGTATGATATCGAACTCGTCAATATCCATTTCAGGGACCTTTGATGAGATAATGATCCCCTTTTCGATCTTTAGGTCCGAACATGCCTTACGAAGTCCCTTGATCTCCCTTTCTATGTTCTCTTCATTAAGGTCATAGCAGACCTGGATCGCCATCTGAAGGTCTTTCCTCTTCTTGACGATGAAGTCACATTCACTCCCTTCATCATTCCAGTAATATACTTCGAATTCTCTTCTTATCAGTTCATTGCATACGGCATTTTCATATAGTTTCCCCATCCCTTCCATGAAATGAAATCCAAGGTTCTCAAATAATCCCGTATCTTCAATGTATATTTTTTTGGTGCTTCTTATCACCTTGCTCAGGGAATAATCAAACCGGGGGATCACATGGAGGAGGTTTACTTCCTGAAGATATCTGATATAATTATTCAATGTCTCAAGTGCGATATCATGGTTTCTGGAAAACTTCCTTGGGCTGAATTTGGTGGCAGGTGTTGAGATCAAGTAATCTACCAGTATCTTCAATTTATGGATATTCGCATCATATCTCTCAACTACATCTTTGTATAGGATGGAGTCGAAGTATTCTTTGAGGAGGATCTTCTTTTGCAGGTCACTTTTAGCAAGCACTACCTCCGGAAATCCTCCCCATCTCAGGTATCTATCGAGTAAATGTCTTCTTCGATCGATATCCTTTTGTCCGAGAGGAACTTCTGTCTTCATTCCATGCCATCTTATAAATTCACTGAAGGATAGGATATGTAAATTGATATCTATTGTTCTCCCAGTCAATAGTGTTGTGTATTCTCCTTTGATGAATTTTGAGGAAGAATCTGTAACCAGAACCTGACCGATCCTTCTAAGGTCGTAATCCTTTCTGAGATAACCCACCCAATCCGGGCACCTGTGAACCTCATCCAAAAAGATATTGACGGTTTCAGATGGGGCGATCTTTGTACGGAAAACGCTCATTATCTCGGATAGAGGCTTTCCGCTTAGCATATCATCATCGAAATTTATCAAGATGATATCTTTTCCACCAATACCTTTGGATAATAACTTGTTTATTATTTGATAGATCAGTGTTGATTTTCCACATCGTCTGATACCAGTGACGGTCTTGATCTCTTTTCTGTTCATAATTGCTTCCTGTGGAGTAGAAGTTATCCTATCCCTGCCAAGGAGCTCCTCAGGAATTTCCTTACCTTGCCACCAAGGATTCCAATCGGTCAATGCGGATATTATCATCTCTTCATCTTGGACCATATGATCAAATGAGTATTGTCACCTATATATGTTTCGTTATATCGAAACATTAAGTAGATAATTGTTTCGATGTATCGAAACATTTGAAATAGTTATAATATATATACATTTCTGAAAAATATCAGGATTAGCCCAAAATGCTAATATGATCTGGAGCACAGTAAGATAATTGTTTTTCATGGCTCCATTCCCAGCCAAATCAGTTTATAAGTAATGAAATTGCGATTTGGCTGGCTTCTGTGTTAAGGTAACAATACATTGATTTCTTAAGTACAGAAGTGATGGGCCAGGCCGAGTCAAACATGTTCTATAGATCTGAAGGATCTTTTTCATCTCCAAGGACCAATAGATCGAACAATGGAATAGCCTTTATTGAATTGATATTGCCTTCAAGTGATCTTGTTATCAGCCTCTTTTTTCCTTTCCAGGTAATTGAAAAGGTTTTTTTATCATCAACAGAGAGATCGTTGACGTACTTGACCTCGAAAGCGGTCCGGCCCAGTATGAAGTCGATCTCCTTACCCGAGGATCGGTGGTAATGTACGGGGCCATATTTCTCGAGCTTCAGAAAAACAAGGTTTTCCACAACTGCCCCTATGTTTACATGGTCCAGGATCAAATTAAATAGACCGGTATCAGAAAGATAGTATTTCGGTGGATTGGCCTTTCTTTCCTTGAAATTACCATATCTTTCCACCTTATGGATCAAATCCACATCCTCCAGCAGTTCCAATACCTTTCTAACTGTATCCTCTGAATGATTCAGGACCCTCGATATCCTACGAGTGCTTATCGGTGTTGATACGTTCTTCACGATCATAGTGAATATGTTTGAAAGTGACTCATTGTCTTTTAATCCTGATCTTGTGATAACGTCTCGATAGAGGATAGATTGAAGCATTGTATTCAGAGAATTTATGTCCCTGGTGAGCACATATTCAGGGATGCCGCCATTCAAAGTATACTCCTCAGCTATCTCTACAAGTTCTTGAGGTGATCTCTTTTTGATATCATGGCCCCTGAATACCACATATTCCATGAAATCCAACGGCCTCATCTTGATGATCCGATGTCTTCCTGTTAGATGAGGGGTTTTCATCAGAATGTCCAGGTTAGCGGAACCGGATGCGAAGATCTTTGTCCCACCCAGATCGTACAGATTTTTAAGCTGGAGTTCGAAATGATCCTGAAAGTGGATCTCATCAAGAAAAAGATACAACCGTTCATTGTTATTCATTGCCGATTTCTCTCTGTACCCGCTTTCGATCTCCAGTATGGTCATATCCTTGAGTCCCAGATTGTCCATTGATACGAAGAGTATCTGTTTCGGGTCCATCCCTTCATCTATTAATCTGTGGATCATCTGTTTCATGATTGTGGTCTTTCCGGTCCTTCTCAATCCGGAGATCAAAGTTACATTTTTTGTTTCTTTATATTCCATAAGTTTCTGAAGATATTTATCCCTTGGAATACCTGGAAATTCCGTTTCACCGAACCACCAAGGATTGAAACGACCTAGAAGTTCCATCATATAGAATAACATAGAGGGTATACTATATATAGTGCACGCCCATAAGTATGCACTATATTTAAAATGACACATTATATTATAATGGGGCCCATATATATTTGGTTTGTCAAGCCACAATATTGGATAGGATTGTGGTTCAATAGGGCACATATTAAAATGAAAGGTCTCAAACTATGACTTGTAAAAGAAGTTGTCAAATGAAATTAAACAAGCCTGATAGTTGCTCTGTGGCCGATCATCCTAATAATACATCATGGTCACAGATCCAGCAAAACCAGATGAAAGAATAATTCAATGGCGATTTTGCGGACTTTTGTGTTTGGATCAAATGATAATTAAGTGAAACACAAAAGGTGGGCCAACCCGCACTCGATCTGAATATGATAATTGCAGAGTCATGAGAAATAAGAAAAAATGGGAGATCTTAAGATGCCTCCATCAATTCTATTCTCACATTTTCAATAAGGCTGGATCTACTCCTCGTCGTACTCCTCTTTACCCCTCTTCCTTGACACAGCCATCACAATGATTATCATCAAGAGTATAGCAATGACCAACAATAGAAGGAGTGCCCATAGCGGGAATTTATCGTCGTCGTTCTCCTCACCTAACTCAGCGAGGTCGTTAAGGGTGCCTTCCATGTCGTTCCCGAGACTCCCCCCATCTTTCTCATTGGACAGATAATAAGAGAAACCAGGATCAGCATCGTCTTTTTCGATCTTGACAGAATACCTACCGTCAGCGTACGTCATCGGATACGATGTGAGATCCCCATTTTCGTCCTCGATAACAACGAACAGGGTCTGTCCCTCATCTCCGGTGACCTCGAAGAACCACCCATCATCTTTCGGTGTTACCTTAAGAGTGCCCAGAACAGGCTCGTCGTCATCGACCGGGTCTTCCGGGCCCTCTCTGTGAATATTGATCAGCAGGTCTGCGGTAGCGCCCAGATCTCCATCAGATACGGTGATGGTCAAATCCTCGGAGTTTCCCTCAAAGACGTCGGTGAAGAGGATCTCCAGGCTCGTCCCGTTCACGGTAACGTAGTCGGAGGGATCTACCGTTATCGTCAGGTCGTCGCCGTCCACATCCGCGATCATGTCTGCAATATCGATCACTGTGAGGTTATCAAATCCAACGGTGATGTTCCAGTCGGCTGGCGGGTCGAAGTTGGGTGGATCGTTCCTGCTCTCCACGTTGAACCATACCCAGAGACCAAGGTCCGCTTCGCCATCGGAGACGTTGAACATCACCAGGTCCCCCGTATGGTCGTTCTCAGCAGGAGTATAAGAGAAGTACATCGGCCTGTACTCGTCCATTGTGCCATTTACCGGATCTATGATATGCTTGACCTTAACCTCCCCGTGTTCCGGAGCCCCCTCATCGAAATAGTAGGTGAGGTTCACGGACTCGATATCGGTAGCATTGATCCAGAAGTCCACGATGACATCCTCGACCGTGGTGATCTCGTATACTGTGATATTGACCGTCTCGTTCCAGGCGTATTCAACCGTTCCTATCACGGTATCGTTCCACCACATGAATGCGATCTCAGGTATGTCGTTCACGGACGTGACGTTGACAGAAAGCGTCTCGTGAAGCCACTCCTCTGAATCGGAGATGTTCAGCGGTATCTCAATCATCCCGAACCAGTTTTCATCCGGCGTGATGGTGAGGTTGATGTGGGAGTCATCCCAGGTGAGAACACAGTTGTTCACATCATCAGATGCCCAGGTAACGTTAGATTCCACGTCATCCGCCATTCCGGTGAAGTTGATGTAGACGGAGCTGTCCTCCTCGACCTCCAATTCCGGCAGGGGTGGATCAATGAGGAACGGCCTGTCGTTCACTGAAAGGACGGAAACGGTGACATTTGCCTCCGTCATGTTCCCGGATGGGTCCGTGGCATTGACGTAGAGCCAACCATCTCCGAACCAGTTGTCCTCTGCACCCCTTATCTTCAGGGTGCTAGATCCGTGACCGCCCACCTGGTTCACCTGAAGTTCAGGGCTTGCCAGGAACTCGAAATAGAGGTCCTGCCCCTCCGGGTCGGTGAAGTTATCGTTCAGGTCCAGGTTCAACCACTCGTCCTCGTCAACCTCTAAAACGGCTGAAAGGTTGTTGGTTGGCCACTGGTCCATCACCAAAATCCACTTCTCGTTCTGGTGGAACCACATCTCATCGGTCACCAGAACGGCCTGGCTCTCGTCGTTCCTGGTTATCACCAGGTGGGTTTCAACCTTGGTCCCACTCTCATCGGGACCCCATAAAGCGGATCTGATCGGCAGATCGCTTATCGTTCCTGTCCGGAGCAGTACATTCCTCAATCCGGTCGTGCCGTTCCATATGCCGAGAAGACAATCCACAGGCTCCAGATCGGGATCGACGACCGAAAGGTCCAGATACCAGCTCTGTTCAACTTCTCCAAACCGCTCGATGATAACTGGGCCTCCACTCATTGTCGTGTTTATCAATTCAATATGTGAATGTTGCCACTCGTACCCCCCATCTCCAATATCAATGGACGATGTTGCCGCCTCGATCGAGCTGTCGAAGATCTTCAGGTAGATTATGGCTCTATCATGGAAAATGCCAATATCAACGGTGGACCCGATCCTCATATCAATGAAATATATCCAGCCGGCAGGAACCCCATCAAATGAGATCCCGTACTCGTAGTTGTCCACCCCCAGTCCATTGAACTGTATGCGATCCATATGAAGAGCCGTCCTATGATCAACTTTAATACCCACGGAGTTAGGGATGGAGAAGCCCGTATCCATATCTGTATTGTTGATGTAAAGATGAGAGCTGTCCTTGATCCAAATTCCAGTCCCGACAACGCTCATCGTCAATCCATCCGTGTACAGGTATTTGGAGTCCTCAATGAAGAGGCCGTAACCACCAAAGATGAATGAGAACGAGGAGTCGTTGATGTAGTTGGGGCCCGTTGATTCCAGGAAGTGGACGCCTACTATCTCCTGGTTTTCGAAGTTAATACGGTCCATGGAGTGATCATTTGAGATCACGCGGATCCCGATCTCCCCATAGTTGAACTCGGTATCCGACACCTTTGATGGTTCGCCTTCAAGGACAAGTCCCAGCTCACCGTATTCTATCATTGCGTATTGGATATCCACCGACCCTGTGGAATTGACAAATATACCTTTCCACGTTCCTGACGAAATTAATCTAGTGAGAGTTGCTTCATTTCCTTCGGACCCCTGGATCTTCAATGTTCCTTCAATGAAGAAGAAACCATCATCCGGGAACCAGATCTGACCACCAGCCGGGATCGTAACTGTTACACCTGGATCTATCACAACATTGTTCACCAGGTGGTAATCCCAGGTAGCATTGGAGGTCACATGCCCCTTCACATCATTTGGTGCTCTTGTTCCAATTCCCTCCGCTTCATCAACGACCAGAAACTGTGTGAACGCGGCAAGTATCAACATGAACACCATTGAATTGGTCTTGAAATTTCTTGATCTCATCAATATCCACCTCTTATTTTCAGGCAACAATATCCCCATTAATGATGTTATATCATTTAATATGAACATTCCAAAAAGCTTGATGAATTCGAATGAGCCATTTTCAATAATTAACATTGAACTGGAAAAATGGGCCAACCCGCCTTTCCATTAGCTATTGAACAATTGCAGGAAACCTGCCACCAGGAGATGCTTGAATGATGTGGTGGCAGATCTAACAAAATCGAATGATAGAAAATTGAATCGCGATTTTGCTGATCCGGATTGGCCCTTTTTTTTTAGAATTAGCATTAAATAGGAAAAAAATGGGCCAACCCGCCTTTCCATTTGCTATTGAACAATTGCAGGAAACCTGCCACCAGTAGGAGCTTGAATATTGTGGTGGCAGATCCAACAAAATCGAATGATAGAAAATTGAATTGCGATTTTGCTGATCCGGGTTGGCCCATTTTTTAGAATTAGCATTAAATAGGAAAAAAATGGGCCAACCCGGATTTGAACCGGGGACCTTCCGGTTATCAGCCGGATGCTCCACCAAGCTAAGCTACTGGCCCGAAAGACTTGGGTGAAGGGCCCATATATTCATTTTGCATTTAAGGTTTTCTTCAAAGAGAGAAGGTTCCCTCAGGATGAGGAGGACCTCTTCTTCTTCAGATATTTGACATAGACCAGATATCCGATCCCGGCAATTGCAATTATCAACAACAGGATCCAGAGCCAGGCAAGTGACCCGTCATCTCCATCTTCGACCTTTTCCTCACCCAATGGGGTGATCAGTCCAAGATCGTAGACGTATTCCGTATGATTGATCACGGTCCCTTGAACAGTGGTGTCGAACGGAATAAAGGGTCTCCAGTATGCGACACCTGCATGCATGTCCTGGAGGTCCAATTCATGTCCACCACTTCCGAGCGTCATGTTCAGGGAGATCGTGAACTCCGCCCTGACCTCTTTGTACTGGGATTCTCTGAACCTGTCACCAATATCCCAATCGATACCCCTACCTTCCACGTTGACAGACCAGAACGACCCCCATGCTTCCTGGGATACAGGTATGGTGGACATCCTGGAATCGGTGAAACGCTCTCCAGTCTGGGTCCAATCCGGCCTTCCATTGCCGGATTGATCTATGGTCACAAAGAGTGATACCATACTCTTGTCATCGGTGTTCCAGGGGTCATACGTGAACCTTATTTCCAGTTCCTCGGCCCCTTCCGGGATGTAAACCATCTTTGAAGTGTCATGGTTCATCGGAATGATAGAGTTGGTCTGGTTCGAGAACCTTGACCACTCACCATTCCAGGCAGTATACAGCCTGTCGGTCTCGTAGGTCTTTGACCTTGTTACCATGGTCGCCTCATATTTACTTACAGCTGCTTTAACGCAGGCGGTGGGATAATCGACAACACCATCACCATCGAAATCCCTCGTTCTTAGTTCCTTGAGGGTGAGTGCGATACCTATGGCATGGTCCACCTGGACAATACCGAATCCCTGAGCGAAGTCGAATGGTTCCCCATTCCATCCGATGGAATAGTTCTGGGGGATATTGTTCTCCGCAAGAGGGGTGCCCTCATCCGAGGGTTCGACATATTTGGCAGATGCCTCGAGGATCAGCTCCACCTCGTGGACAAGATTCCTCGTATCGTTCTCCCATCCTGCATCGATCTTCTCCTGGGATGCCTGATCGTAGATATGGGACATCTGCAGGTCAGGATAGGCCTGGAGCAGAAGGGCCACCACACCGGCGATGTGGGGGGTTGCCATGGAGGTTCCGGAGATGGCGAAGTAGTAGGGGTCGATATTGGAGAGGCCGGCTCCCTGCTTTGTCATCAGGGAGATCAAGGTCCTCCTGGCCGACGTGGACCAGATGCCGACACCGGGAGCCCCGACATCGGGGTAGGTGGTGTGGATCCCCACCTGTCCCCTGGATGAGAAGCTTGCCACTCCCGATCCATCCCTTTCGAAGGCGGCGACCGCAATGTTCGAAGGAACATTACCGTAGGGATTGGACTGGATGTCAGAACCGTCCCCGCCCGAATTCGATGCAGCGAAGATGACAAGGACATTGTTTTCGAATGTGATCTTCTGTGATATGATGGAGATGGAATCCTCCGGGTTGTAATCACCCGGCGCAGGTCCCCAGGAGTTGGAGACCACCCTGATGGGGTCCGGCCACTCGTATGTATGTCCTGGTTTGGAATGCTTGTATGCCCATTCCATACCACCAAGGGCATTGAAGATGGATACGGCTTCTCCGGTTGAGAGACCAATAAGGGTGGCACCAGGTGCAACACCAGCTCTGGCACCTGCCGAGGCATCACCGTTTCCAGCAACGGTTCCTGCACAGTGGGTTCCATGTCCCGATGAGGTATCTCCATTTTCGACCTCTCTCCAGACGAAGTCGGAATCTGATTTGTAGTTCTTGACGACCTTGTCACCGTAATCAAGATCGGGATGCCCTGCATCCACACCGGAATCCAGAACAACTGCTGTGATACCCGTCCCGTCAATGGCCGGGTATTCCTTTTCAACCGAATCGATGATGGGCATCTCCCATGTATTGGACGCATTGATGGTGGATGTTGTCTTTTCCATCATGAACTCCATCTCAAGGTCGTGTTCTACCCAGAATGTTCCCTTGTATCTGGCAATGCTCTCGATCGAACCCCTGTTTCCCCTTGCATAGATCGCAGGAAGGGAGGTCATCTCATGAAGGATCTCGAATCCCGCATCCTCGGCGGCTTCGATATCATCGCTTGTCAGAGGGGGATTGAACTGTATCACAAGGTCCAATTCGGCCTCGGGGCCATTTTCCATCATTGCGAGGTCGACAGTGGAGTCTATATCAGTATAGGATCCGTAACCGCTGTACCAGAACTCATTGGTGTATCCAAATGGGGTAGGATCCGGTCCTTCCTGTGCTGTTGCATCTATCATAACTACTGCTCCGGATATCAGGAAAACCGCGAGCAGACCAAGGGTGATTATACTTCGAGACCTCATGCTGAATACCCCATTCTTCGATATACCGTTCACGAGATTTAAAAAGTTGTAATAAAGGTATCGGTTGAAAACTGAAATAAGGTTCAGATCTTGGACCTTACTACATTGATGATCCTTCTTGATATTGTCGGGTTTACCCCCTCTACCATGACAAGGTCCTCGGGGATCGCCTCGGAGAAGTCACCCCAGTGGGAATAACCTGCATCGTAGAGGTTCTGTGCCTTATCTTTCGATATCCCGAACTCATCCATGTATTCCCTGACCATCTCGGACTCTTTCAGGAATTCATCCCCACCCCTGATCTTGCTGATATCAGGATCGAAACTGTTCACCTCGTTCGGATCGGGTTCATCCTCCGAGGTCTCCTCTTCATCCGCAGGGTTACTGTTCCTTCCGGGTCTGATATCGAAGAACCAGTAAACGAACGCAAATATGATCGCGAACGAGAACACCCCTCCACCCACTAGGGCTGCCGGTGTTTGGACTAAAGCACCCATTCCACCTGCGATTATTATAGATACGCCTGTAATCCCAAGAATCCAGTGTGGCTTCACCAATATCCCTGCATGGCTACAGCTGGAAATTATTTAATATTGTCGATTTAACCCTCGTTTTACATGAAAGACCGTTTTCATCCAAACAATGCATATGGACCTTGTTATTGTCATTCGTTCATACCATGAACGAACCTCATTTTGCATCGATCGGTCTTGTCCTCAACTCCATTACCCGGAGTAGCTGATCTTTATTGGTTATTTGGCATATGATTATATTGGATATTCAACATGGATGTGATCGAATGTCCAGTGTATTGAATTTTGGAACATCGATAGTGTTCGGATGGGAAACGTTTTCGAGATTGGATGAATATCTCCCGAAGGGGCGGACGATCCTCGTCCTTGGAAGGGGATCCGCTCGAGACCTGAATTTGAAGAAGAGGATCGAGAGTATCCTCCATAGAGAATTGGAAGTATTCACTGGTGTTGAACCCAATCCCTCATCCGAGACCGTCGAAAGAGGAGGGAGGCTCATGGCGGAGTTCGAACCGGAACAGGTCCTTGCCGTGGGAGGGGGATCGGTTATCGATGCCGCAAAGTTCATGGCCGTTCTTGGCAAGCACGGCGGTGATGCGGCCGATTATACCATTGGAGGAAAGAAGCCTCCGGATGGCGGTTATCCACTATTTGCTGTGCCGACCACACCCGGGACATCCTCGGAGATAACACCATTTTCTGTGATCACCCTCAAGGAGATAGGGAACAAGGTAGGTTTCAGGGATCCTGCGCTCTATCCCAAAATGGCCATTATCGATCCGGAATTGACCGTGACACTACCCATGGACCAAACAATAGCAACAGGTTTCGATATACTGTCACACGCGATAGAAAGCTTCTGGTCAAGGAACTCCGATCCCATTACCAGACAGATGTCACTTCGGTCCGTATCCCTAGTGAAAGAGCATCTCCAGGGTGTCGTGAACGATGGATCTTCAAGAACGCACAGGGAAGGCATAAGCCTCGCATCGGTCTTTGCCGGATTGGCATTTTCCAATACAGGAACAACGATATGCCATTCGATCTCGTATCCGATAACCTATGATACGGACCTACCCCATGGTCTTGCAGTTGCATTTACGCTTGGACCTACATTCGACAGAATCCGTGAAAAAGGATTCAAGGGTCTGGAGCCTCTTGCAAAAGCATTCGGAACGGATGAGGAAGGATTCAAGGATGAACTGATGGATCTGATGAGAGCGGTCGGAGCGCCCACATCCATCTCCGATATCGGTTTCAAGGGAGGGGTCGAAAGGATAATGGCCACTGACATGTCCTCCCTGATGAAAAATATGCCAGTCGATCTTGACGATGACGATCTGAGGAATATCATCAAGGAAGCTTTTTAAGAGAAGGGAAAAACACTTTCAATATGTTCAGATATCCATGTATGAGGACGGACCATGCAAGAAGAGGAGAACAGATGCTCGATTTGCTCTGAAAAAATGATCCCCGCCACCAAGATGGATTTCTTAGGGATCGGGATATGTCAAGATTGCCATGGCTCCCTATCTCTCGACAAGATCGGACCTTCAAAACCCTCCGAGTATCTTGCAGATATCCTTGACCAGAAGGGATTGGATATCTCTGACAGGGTGACATCACTGATATCCCGGACACCGAAGGAGACCGGGTGGAAGGTCCTTGGGATGGCCCCTTTCATTGGCGATCAGGTGACCGACCCAGCCCAGCGCGGGATCATGGAATCCGCATTGATCATTATGGGAAGTTCAATGATCAGGTCTGGGAACGATGATCAAGAGAATGAAGAGATCACCAATAAACTGGTCACACTTCTTCTGGTGATCGGGCAATATCTCGACCTTTCCGTCATGGGTGATCTATCATCCAAATTGGGTCTGGAACAGGGGGATCGGATCCATGAGCTCATCCTTGTCGAAGAACATAATCATAGATTGTTCTCATTGCTCAGGGAAGTTGACCATCTCGAAGATCCCGAAAAGATTATGATCATTGTAAGGGCAATGTCAATGCTTGTCAAATGATTAAATATTGAATTCGATGAACAGTATGACCAGAACAACGGAGATCACACCCAGCATGATCGTCAGGAAATGAAGTGTTGTGTCAAGTATTGGTCTCTTTGGTATGTTCCCCAGGGCCATGGTATTCGCTGGATTGATGTCCTTGGCCTTGGCGATAGAGAGATAGATCCCCAGTATCGATGAAACGAACAATACCCACGAGATCAGATAAGGGTCTGGTCCCGAAACGATGGAATAGGTGATTATGACAGAAAGAGCGATCATTACCACTGCGGCCCATATGCCGATAAAACCCCACTTGCCGTGTAGAACATACCTTTTCCCTCCCTTCGGCAACAACCCCTTGAGCTTTATTGACATGGTCTCGACGAAATCGGTCCCACCCTCTATGACGATCTTTGCAGGTCTGTCGGGGTCGAGATAAAGTGCGCATCTGTTCCCGGATGAATGAGTGATGGTATAATAGAAATAGCTGGCATCATCGGGGATGGACCCAAGTTCGTTCTTGAATTCGGTCAGGGAGGAAAACTGATAGGGTTTGGCCTTGACCGAGAACATTATCAGCTCCTGGGCCTGGCCGCCTTTCTGCTGAACGGGATCGACAAGGGCGATATCCCTGAAACTCTCCATATGTTTAACGGAGAGGTCCTGCGAGTTAAGATCGATGGATATCCTCGTTCTTTTTTTCATGTCTTTTTTCGATCCCTCTCATTGTTATATAATGTTTTTTTCAAGGTTCTCATAAACGGATATTCCCTCAGGTTCAACCCTAAACAATATGTACTCAGTGCCCTTTGCGTTTTATATGACCCCTGCATGGGAAGATACTTTTGATGAGGCCCAGAAGAAGACCGAGGACACCAGACGGAAAATGTTCATGGACTCTGTAAGGGAGAAGATCCCTGCCCTTGATCCCGATCTTGCATTCCTCATGCCAGGGGAAATACTTGAGGCGATGGAATCCCATCCCGTGATCCTCGAGTATCTGAAAAGATTGAGCACATATAAGACACCCGAAAAGGAGATCGGTCTCCTTTACCCGGATACCGATCGAAAACCATGGACCAAGGGAAAGACCGATGCTCTGATCTACAGGAATCTTCACACATCGATGAAGAACCTGAAGATGGAGGACAGGGTGGGGGTTTTCACCATCTCTCCCATCTTGGGAGTTGTACCCATGGAATGGTATGATGATATGCCAATGTATGATGCCTCGGGCTCTCAATCGTTCATGGTCAGAAGAAGGGGCTTCACCTGGGACCAGGAAGCATTCCGGAAGATCATAGGTAAGACCGGAGAGATCCTGAACGATTTCCTGTCACGTAACCATGAAAGGATCGGTACCTGGCACGTCATATTCCGGAGTCCCTCCGTTCACAAGAGGATATTCGAGACCGCCATGGATATACAGCCAAGACCGATCTGGCCCCATCCAACCAAAAAATCCCTGGCGGATTCCTATCTGGCGATACGGTCCATCATGAAAGAGATCTCCGATGGAAAATGAAGAGTGGAAAGATGAAGTCATCCAAGAGACCAGGAGATGCATTCACCGGACCACAATCCCGGGGATTATTAACACTTCTAGTTGGAGGCAGGACAAGATCGAACGCATCCCCCGAGGAAAGGGAGATGGCCTTCAAGAGGGTAATGAGGATCGTTAAAAAGAATTATTCGGTGATCTCAGGAGATCATGATGCCACCGGGATATTCATCAAGATAATAATGGACCCAGATACGAACGAGAAGAAGTTCGAAGGGATCAGGATATCTCTTCGTGATGTTGGTCTCTTTCCCAAGCTCATTGATACAGGTTCCGAGACGATACTTGCGATCTTTCCGCTACCTCTAAGGAAGGGATCGAACTATTGGATCAACTTTGTCCTGCTTATTCTGACCATGTTCACCACCGTATGGGCCGGAGCCACTCTCTGGGAGGAAAGGACAGGTGAGATGGTAGAGCTATCGGATATGATAAAGGTCCTTGCAGATCCGGTGGACCTGGGCATGGGGGCCTTGACGTTTGCCCTGCCACTATTATTGATACTTGGTGTTCATGAACTGGGACATTATTTCACCTCCAGAAGATACCATGTGGAGGCATCCCTCCCATATTTCATACCGGTCCCCCCTCTATTATCACCATTCGGGACCTTTGGTGCCCTGATATCGATGAAGGAACCGATCTCCAACAGGAAGGCGTTGGTCGATATAGGTGCTGCAGGCCCGATCGCCGGGTTCATCGTAGCTATACCGATCACCCTGATAGGTCTCATTCTGACCGGGGCTTTCCCCTCCACCCAGGAGATGATCGAAGGTGTGACCTACGCGAAGATCAACCCCCCCCTGCTCTTTCGTGCAATGATGGCTCCACTTGGCCTGTCACCCGATGTGGACTACTATCCAACTGCCATAGCCGGATGGATAGGCCTTTTCGTTACATCGATCAATCTATTTCCCTCGGGTCAGCTTGATGGTGGGCACATAGCAAGGGGGGTCCTTGGTGAAAAGGGAAAGATCCTGTCATTCGTCACCGTTGCCGTCCTGATCGTTCTGGGATTCACGACCCCGTTCAAGACCTATCTTCTCTTTGCTTTCTTCATTCTTTTCATGGGGACCAGGCACCCACCTCCCCTGGATGACATTTCAAAGATATCGAAAAGGCAGTACTGGACAGCCGGCCTGTCCCTCTTGATCATGGCGCTCACGTTCCATCCGGTACCCATCGAGATCGTTGAAAGCCAACTCGAAGGGGTTTTGATATCCGATGCTCCGCTCGAGATCAATGTCTCGGCAGAGGTTCCGCTGATCTTCTCGGTGACCATCGAGAACAAGGGTAGATTGGAAAAAGAGGTCGAACTGCTGGTCATGATCGATAACAGAACAGTTGTCTATGACGCCTTCCATCCGGAACCTGATTGGAATTCGTCAACCTTTGGTCCATTGATACAATTATCAGATGACCTTCTTGTCCATGATGGTTGGTACATCCTGATCGTAGACCCTTTGAAAATGAAGATCGAAGGCGGAAAGGGCAAAGAGCAGGTCAGGATGATCATTGTGGGCTGCTCCCCTGAAAAGGAGCGTTCGGAGGAAGCAGTCCTCGATCTTGGGTTCAGAACAGAGAAAGAAGTGGTCTGGGTACCGATACTCATGTGCTGCAATAATACTTCATCAATCTAAAAGTTTAAATGTAAGCTCCTTTATGCGCCGAAATACCCAGCTGAATCAGCGAATGGTGGTGCTTCCCATGAAAGAGGGAGATTTCATAAAACTCGATTTCGACGCGTTCGTAAAGGAGACCGACCAACTCTTGGATACGACACACGAAGACGTGGCCAAGGAACACGATGTATACAATGAGAGGGCCAGATATGACCCGATCAGTGTGATCGTGGGATCTGGAAACGTTGTGAAAGGCCTGGATGGTGACCTCGTGAACGCCAAGGTTGGCGAAGAAAGGGAGGTCGAGATCGAGGCAAAGGATGCATTCGGTGAGAGGGATCCCAAGCTTATCGAGGTCTTCCCCATGAACAAGATAATCTCACTTCCCGAATTCAAGAAGGGAGATCAGTATCCTGTTGAAGGTATGGAACTCAGGATCAACAACAGGATCGGCTACATCAACCGTATCTTTGCTGGTAGGGTTAGAATGGATTTCAATAACAGATGGGCTGGAAGGTCCATCATCTACAAGTACAAGGTTCTGGAGGTCCTCAAAAAGAAGGAAGACAGGATCAAGGCCCTTGTAGAGAGCGTCTATCCCGGTTCCGAGGAGTTCCAGTTCAATTTCAAGGGAAAGGATGAGGTAGAGATAACGCTTCCTGACATGGTGAAGCTCGATACGAGCTGGACCATGGCAAAGTTCAGACTAGTTTCCGATCTGAGGAACCATCTTGATCTCAAGACCGTTAAGCTCATCGAGGTCTATGTGAAGAAAGAGGAGCCAAAAGAAGAAGAGCAGACCGTCGAATATGATGATCCGGACTACACGGAAGATCATGATGACGAGAAGGGATCCGACAAGAAGGAGGAGACTCCAAAAAAGGAGACCAAGAAGGAAGCTGCTCCAAAGAAGGAAACCAAGAAGAAGGCTGCTCCAAAGAAGGCTTCAAAGAAAGAGGAGCCAAAAGAAGAGAAGAAGGATGAGTGATCCCCTTCCTCTACTGACCGGGACCCTTACGGGTCCTGGTCCGGTCTATTTTTTTCGTTACTATAGCTCACGTATTACATATCTAAGAGAAAGTTTAAAAGGTAAAATAGAGGGTAATACACCCGGGGGAGGCGTTTTTCCGCCTCTGTCCAGGTGAGTCCAATGGTACATATCCAGGGCAATAGGAAGAGATTCTCCGTGAATAGGATCGCGGTCCTCATCGTTGCGCTACTTACAATGGTCACAGGCATGATATATCTCACAGACGGATCCGATGCGGCCGTCACTCCTGGAAATGTGACATCAATGATATCCACGGGTCAGAGAACTCATGAGAACTCAACTGCAGTTCAGGCAGTAGGGATCGGAGCAACATCGAATTCCGGAACTGATACGATCACCTCGATAATGGTGACCATCACAAGCAGATCGACATCTTTTTCGATCTCCGATATCGCCTCGATCTCCACCAACATGTCATCATCAGGTATCACGATCTATAGGGATACCGGGGGAGACAATGATGACATCGATCCTACGGACACTCCACTTTCCATCTCTTCCTTCACTCTCACCACCGGGTCAAACACATGGACATACACTTTTTCGATCTCATCCGAATCGGTCCCAACATCGATCTCCGGTTCATATCATTGGCTGGTCGCGGTCAGGACTTCAACGACCTGCACAATATCCGACCAGTTCGATGTATCGATCCCATCGGCCGGGATCACCTTTTCGGATACAACAACAACTCCTTCCTCCACGGTAAGGACCTCTCCGATCACGGTCTACCTTACGGCTTCCAGATACATCGGGACCACAGGTCCGATCGTTATTGGAGAACAGGGTATGAATGTTGACGATACGGTCGCTCAGGGGATCTCCCTCTTTTCGGGTTCCTCCGGAACGGAGACCATTGACTCCATAGAGATCAAGGTCCATTCGATATCGGGATTCGATCCATGGACCGACCTCAGGTCCATTGATGGAACCTCCACATCCGGCATGGGGTTATATCTGGATGATGGGATCGGAACTCCGGATATCTTCGATCCCACCGGAGATACGAGATTGAACCCCGATTCCATTAAGATGATCAACGGTTCAGGGGAATGGACGGTATTCTTCGATCTTCCCGATACCGGTTCATCATCATATGATGTGCCGACATCCACGGCCGGGTCTTATGATCTTTTCATTCATCTCATGACATCATCATCGATATCCCACGGAGATTCATTCTATTCGAGCATACCCGCGTGGGGTCTCACCTATTACGGGGTGGATGGAATATCGAGATCCGTGCTCCAGGCTTCCAATAGGTCCAGGGACATCGAAGCTGACACCGTGGCACCTGATATTTCCAACGCCAGCCTCAGGATATATACGAATCCCATCAACGGATATGTTTACGAACACGACACGGACCTCATCGGAAGGGACGAGATATTCTACAATTCGGTTCAGAATGAAGGACTTGGTGTTCTGATATTCATCAGGATCTCAAATTACAATGAGGAGAACCCACTCAGGTTCATGGGAGAACCTGCATTCAACAGGGATTCATGGAACATCGACAATGATCCGACAGAATATGCAGAGATATCCTACAGTATCAACCTGGATGAACCCAACAATCCAATGACCTTCATCTTAGAAGATTCCGTGGGTCATAATTCATCTTTCGACGTTTATTTCATCGAGGATAATTCGCCTCCGACCATCCTCAATTTCTCACTTCACGATCCTTCGGATTTCATAGAGACCCAGACGGAGGACCGACAGGTCTACTTCAGACCTAACATGGTGTCCCCCCATCCTTTCTTCATCACCGGCGAAGGTTATGAACCCGAGGATGAGGCCGGATTGAAAACCGTCGTCTTTTCAAATGAACCATCCCTTCACTCATCTCCGCTTGAAGATACATCACCGGCATTTTTCAATGGAACGTACTACATAAGCTCTCTTTCAACCGATGTATCATCTAACCTGACAATAGATGTATATGATCTTGTTCAGAACAAGAGATCGATCGATATCAACTATTCGAGGATAACCGCAAACCCGATCGTCAATGTGATCCAACCTTCGGTTTCCGGACTGAACGTGTCCGGTATCTATCGTATCATTGCTCAGGTCCAGTCCGTTCCATCCATCCAGAAGGTCGAGTTCGGTGTCGATGGTGAGAAGGACCTGCAAAGAATGACATTGGGTGGATCCTCGGGAGCTTGGGAGATATACTATATCGACTGGGACACGATGGATTACACCGAAGGTGAACATGTCATCAAGGTCAAGGCAACCGACATGACCAATGGGGTGGGGTATAACAATACATACAGGGTCAATGTCAACAACTATCCTCTATGGGGCTTCTTTCAGTCGCCAATATATGGGAATACATTGAGGGGGGTCCAGAATGTGGTCCTCCGCACCTCCACCTACATGAAGCAGGCAAAATTGTACCTGGGCGGTTCCATGGTGGATACTTTTACAGGGTATCCACAGGGAGGCATCGTGAACATGCGTTTCGATACCACTCAATTCCAGGACGGGACCCATCAACTGAAAGCTGTTCTCCTTGGATTCGGAGGGAGGTCCCTCGAAACTTACATCTCCATCGAGATCGACAATACCGCCCCTGTGATCGAGAGGATCTGGGTGGATTATCCCGGATCCCAGGAAGCTTTGAAACCCGGTGACAGGGTTCGCCTGATGGCAAGAATATACGATAATCAATCCGGTCTTTCCAATCCGTATGTCGTTGCCAACTCCATCGGTGGATCTACCTTCCAGATATTATTTGATAACGGATTGAACGATGACGGATCCCCCGGAGATAGCGTGTTCGCAACGAGCGAGTTCCTTGCGGATGGCGCTTGGGCATTCCACACGATCAGGTTCGTTGCCACTGACCGGACGGGGAACTCTATCGAGAGGAAGATGATAGTCGCGATAGATGACAAGGACCCTCTTATCGAAAACCTGTGGGTCGATTATCCCGGAAGCCAGGAAGGAGCCAAGTCGGGAGATGACATTCAGATCAAGGCCGATCTCTCTGATAGTACAGCCCCTGTCTATGTGACAATGGTGCTTGATAATTCAGGTTCAATGTGGACCTCAGGGTCGGTTAGCGGTCTGCAGAAAGCAGCAAGATCATTCATCAATCAGACCAGGGAGATCGATTATGTTTCCATCTACCGCTTCTACTGGATCGATGAGGATCCCTTCCCTGGAGTGAATCCGGGTTGGGATAAGAGGATCATGAACTTCACCAGAATGGATGATACGGGAAAGGCCCTTGCCATCTCTTTGATAGACAACTTCGATGATGGATACAACGGGGGGTCGAGCTCAACAGGAACACCCATCTGGGATACGATCGGGAATGCCACCAGATACACCATAGATAATGCCCAGTCAACTCCCATCGTTGTAGCTTTCACCGATGGTGCGGATAATTTCTATTCAGAGGATCCTCCAAGGTTCGAGGAGGGTTCTCAATACTACTGTCCATGGCACAGCTGGAACTCAAACAGGTTCGTGGACTATCACTGGGGAAAATATCCCGACCCAGAGAAAGATAATGGCACCAATAATTTCTGGGTAAGGAGTTACATCAACCATACCAGGAGCGGTCTTTTGAATGCTCCGATCCCTGTCTATACGATCGGACTCGGGCTGGATCATCACGATCCACCGAACCAACCCCAGAGAACCACTTCCCCTTCTCATTATGAACATGATAACACATACGCATGGTGGTTCGGGGAATCGGGGACACCTGAGTTCAATCTTTGGAGGATCGCCGAGACATCCGCCGGCGGCGAGTACTATTATGCCCCTTCGGCAACATTCCTGGAAAGTGTCTACAGGAAGATAGCGAATTCGATCTACTCAGGCGATGAACCTGCACGGATAAGGCAGGCAAGAGCTATGCTCCCCCTGGACCTTACACTCGATGTCGAGCTCTACGATGACGGACTCCACAATGATGGAGTTTTTGGGGACGACATCTGGGCCTCGGAGATCTATAATGTCCCGGACCTTCCAACAGAAGATAGAGCGGTGATACTGGATGTGTGGGACTGGGCAAACAACACCAATACATGGTTCGTGGACCTTGTAAGTGATAATACCGTTCCGAATGTGAGAGGGGTAAGGATGGTCTATCCGGAGGGAAGGGCCTCTGTGGGTGATGGAGAGGGATTCCACATCGAGATCAATGTGACGGACCAGGGAGCCGGTATATGGAAAATAATTGGTGATGGGTCCGAGATCGGATACTTCCCCCCGATAATCTTCAACAATACCGGCAAGGGAAATGACATAAACGCCTCCGATACCCTCTTCACCTCCATCAACCTCACAGGACAGACTGGAAATGCGGCGTCGATGTACAAGTTCTTAGACATGATGATCAAGGATCGTGCCGGAAACACGGTCGAAGCAAGAGGACAGGTCCTTATGGTTAACGATCATGCTGCACCGACCGTCTCCATGATAACGCCAAGGGACAAGGGATTCCTTGGAGGGACCGATCCGATATCCTGTATCATCAGAGATGACGGGGAGATCCAACGTGTCACATACGAGATCCGGGATGACAACGGAACGATAGTACAGGATGGGTTCATCAAGCAGGAGTTAAACGAATTGTATTCATCGTCCATCGATGTGAGAAGGATCACCGAGGGGACCTACACCCTGGAAGTGATAGCCATCGATACGGCCGGAAGATTGGGATCGTCCGGAGCTCTCGATATCGGCATCGATAATACCATACCACAGTTCACATTACATACCCCAACCAACGGGAGCTATGTTGGCGGCCTCGTTACTTTCTCCTATACGTTCAATGATCTCTTCTATGATCATGTCGGGTATTCCATAGACGGAGGTCCCTATCTGGATGCAGAAGGTGGAATGGATACCACCCTCTATACGGAGGGATACCATTTCGTCGGTGTAAGAGGATTCGTTGGGAGCGGAAAGTCCCAGGGGGTCTTCATGGACCTCTACTTCGATAATTCCATCCCGGATGTTGACCTATCCCTTCCATCCAACGGGATAATGGTGAATGGAACCCAGAAGGTCCTTGCAAGGGTCATGGACGGCGGAGGCATCCAGTATGTGGAAACTAGGATCTATGAATGGGGCAACAGGACCACACCGACAGCTCCGGATGTCGATGAGGTACCTGTGGTCTCATTGAGAATGGACGGCCCCCAGCTTGCCGTTGTCATAGCCGGATTCTACGAGGGAACCCTGCAAACCTGGGGTCTGCCGGATGGAAGATATCTACTTGATGTTGCAGCGGTAGACAGGTCCGGGACCGAGGGACATGCTCTTCAGTATCTGCCGATAGATAACAATGCTCCGAACCTGAAGGTCCTGTATCCCGTGGATGGAGGGGCAGTGACCGGTAATTTCACCCCTGAAGCTGAGGCCGACGATCCATTCCTTTCCAAGGTGTATTTCCAATTCAACGGAAGGGAGTATCCACTCGACGCCTCCATCGATATGAATGGTATTCCAGACGGGAAATACTCTATGAAGTTCGTTGCAATAGACAGAGCCCTCCGGACGACCACGGTCGACCTGACGGTTTTCGTTGACAAGACACCCCCCGGTGTTCAGCTGTTATCACCCGGAAATGGATATGCAGCCGGAGATGAGCTGCTGGTCCTTGCAAGGGTGGATGAGGTTGCAGGTGTAAGATATGTATTCCTCAATATGGATGGAGACAATGTGATGCTCGGTGAGGAGATAGGGGACGGAGGTCTGTTCAGCTTCAGATTGAACATGACACCGTTCGATAGATCGCCCCATGAGATCAAGGTCATAGTCGAGAACAATGCCGGCCTGATCACCGAATCGGAGGAACGTGTGATCTACAAGGGATACCTGGACACCGATGGAGATGGTGTGACCGATCCTTATGATGATGATCCGGATGATCCCACTGTTCACGGGGATATAGATGGTGACGGGTTCGGATCTTTTTACGATGATGATGATGACGGTGATGGGATACTAGATGAGTACGAACCGGATCGGGAGAGTCTTCTTCTATCCGGAAGATCGAAGGGTATTTCTTTCAAGTTGGATCCAACGGAATGGTCGGATGTGGACGAGGACGGGATCGGTGACAATACGGATCCGGATATGGATGGTGACTCCATCATCAATTCGCTGGACGCATTCCCCCTGGATGCAACGGAATGGCTTGACACGGACAGGGACGGGATCGGAGATAACAAGGATCCCGACCGAGACGGCGACGGTGTGAACAACAATAAGGATGCTTTCCCTTACGATCCGACGGAATGGATAGACACTGACGATGATGGGATCGGCAACAACAAAGATGATGATGATGATGGTGACGGGCTTCCCGATTCCCGGGATGATTTCCCTACGAACAAATACAGGAAGTATCGTTATCTTCCCCAGTTCGTGATCCTGCTGGTAGCAGCTGCTGCGATCATCTCTCTCTTTTCAGCACTGGTGTTCAAAGAGAAGATCGCAGATGGGCTGGGATCATCCTGGAAGGAAGGAAGCCTGAAAAGGACCAGGGATCGTTTGAATACCGCTTTCCATGAAAGGTCCGAGAAATGGGACAATGAGGATGAACACAAGAGGAAAGGAAGAAGCAGAGCTCCTTCCAGGCCGGTCATGAGGAGGAAGTGATTCAGCCTATGAATTCCTCGTTTCCCATATAGGGCCTGAGAGCTTTGGGTATCCTCACCCTTCCGTCCTCGGTCTGATAGTTCTCGATAATGGCAGCCATGGTACGACCTATTGCAAGGCCCGATCCGTTCATCGTGTGAACGAACTCCGAAGGCAGATGCGGTTCTTCTCTGTACTTGATCATTGCTCGCCTTGCCTGGAATTCCCGGTAGGTCGAACAGGATGAGACTTCCATCCATCTGTCCTGGAACGGTGTGTTCACTTCAAGGTCATATGTCTTGGCAGATGAGAACGTAAGGTCCCCCGTGCATAGAACAAGCCTTCTAAATGGAAGTTCCAACCGTTTGAGTATCTCTTCCGCATCGTTCGTGAGTTTTTCCAGTTCTCCATCCGATCCGTCCGGATGGGATGTTATGACCAGTTCTACCTTGGAGAACTGGTGGACGCGGATGATCCCCTCTTCTCCGGTATGTCTGCCTGCCTCTCTCCTGAAACAGGGGGTGAACGCCTGGTATCTTATCGGAAGCTGTTCCTTTTCAAGGATCTCATCTCTGTGCAGGTTCGTGACAGGGACCTCCCCCGTCGGTACCATGTAGAGGTTGTCTGCAGGGAGCTTGTACATATCATCTTCGAACTTCGGGAGCTGACCGGTACCTGTCATCGATGCGGCATTGCAGAGGGACGGGGGCCATATCTCGGTATATCCTTGATCGCTGTGAATGTCCATCATGAAGTTGATCAGGGCCCTCTCCATACGAGCTCCATCCCCTTTCAACACATAGAATCCGGACCCGGCGATCTTTACACCCCTTTCGATATCGATGATGTCAAGGTCCTTTCCGATCGTCGCATGGTCCTTCGGCTCGAATGAGAGTTTTTTAGGTTCGCCCCAGGATGATATCACCTTGTTATCGGATTCGTCCGTGCCGACCGGCACATCGTCCAGGGGAACATTGGGGATGGTGAGCCTGGCCTCATTTCTTTTCAGGTCCATCTCCTTGGCAAGAGCATCAAGGTCCTTCAATCGGATGTTGGCATCCTTCATCTTCACTATCAATGCCTGTTTTTTCTCCCTGTCCTTTTCAGATGGGATCTCTTTTGATGCCACATTCTTCTCATGTTTCGATCTGTTTACCTCATCCACGGTCGTTCTGAATATCCTGTCGGAATCCAGGAAGATGTCCAGGTCCGCTTTGGTATGGCGGTCCTTCAACATCTTTCTGATGGCATCTGCGTTCTCGCGGATGAATTTCATATCGAGCATTTTCAGGTCCCCTTATGTGGGCTTGAAATGGGAAGGACCTAAAATAATTTGTCCAGAGTTACTTCGATAATTTGTTTTTCACATCATATTTTTATTATTTAGAAATTTCAAAGTATCCAGTTGTTTCATCCTTGAAATGGTTATTATGTAGATGGAATTGACAATCGCAATTTTCATTATATTCTCTCAAGGAATGCACTCATTCATCTCCGTTTTTCATCATGTGGATCACATATTCGGCCAACAAAAGCTTTCCTACCACGTGCGTAAGTAGGAAAAGTTTTTCCAGGGTATTTAAAGGATCTTAGAAATACCCTTAATTACTTTATAAAAGTATTGAAATATCGGTCTACTTCTTGGGGGTTTGCGGAAGAACCATTGTATAAGAAGTGACGAGAAAGTAAAATATAGTAAGATAGTCTTACTATTACTAATGACAGAAATTGAGATTACTCGCCTCTCTTCAAAAGGCCAGATAGTGATTCCAAAAGAACTAAGGTCACTCTTGGGTCTAAAGGATGGTGAGCTCTTTGCCATGTATGGGGAAGGAAATACTCTGATATTGAAGAAATTGGATGTTCCGTCCAAAGATGAATTTGAAGAGATTCTTGAAAAAGGGTCTGAGATTTCGATGAAGAAGAAGATCTCAAAAAAAGACATCATGAAAATGATTATTGAATCTAGAAGTGAGGGGAGTTAAACTTTTGAGCAGATTGGTTCTTGACTCCAATATCCTTATATCGGCATTTTTCTGGGATGGGAATGAGAGAAGCATATTGAGAAAGTGTAGAAGTGGAGATCATCTCCTGATAATTTCGGATTTCATTCTGGAGGAAGTCGAAAGAGTTCTCAAGGATAAATTCAATGTTGAGGAACATCTGGCCAGGTCATATATCAGGGAAATATTCAGATTCTCTGAGATCATGATCACAAAAGGGACAATAGATGTGATCAAAGAGGACCCTTCCGATAATCGTGTTTTGGAAACTGCAATACTGGGTAAAGTTGACTACTTAGTGACAGGCGATAAACATCTCTTGAGATTGCATGAATTTGAAGGATTTAAAATTATCAAATCAAATGAACTTTTCAATAATTTAGCATTAAAATGAGGGCCTCTTTGCACTGAAGTAGGTCATTGCTCAATCTCTTTCGATTTTATTCCTTCTCTTAATTAGTTTAATTGAGATTACTATCATTATGAAAGTAAGCGTTACATTGAGAATTGCAAGACATGGCAATGAAAAGAAATCATCAACATCGCCCATTCCAACTTCAATATCAATTTCATTCCACCCCTCACTAGTTTCACCTTCATAATTATATGACCTTTGTGAACCTCCATACTCATGTCCATGTCTAATGATTTCTATAAAAACATCTAATTCGAATGATACATTAGTATCTGAAAAAACAAGAATTCTATTGTAACGATCATATGATGTATCGTTATAGAAAAGCTCATCTTGTGATGACAATTGATAATACTTGTCTGGTAAAGGATGAAATACCGTAAATGTTTTAGTGGTATGGAATTCAATTTCTATTTGATTGATTCCAGTAATCTCATAATACTTTCCATTTATTGAATCATTAATGTTAATATCTAAGACATTGTCATTTTTAACGATTTTATGTGGGATTATTGGATAAGGGATTTGAATGGTATATTCATCATTATCATCATTCGTTATTGTTAATGAATATCTGTAATCTAAATTTTCACTATAGATGTAGATGTAAGACAATGAATATGTAGTAAATAGTAGAATAACAATGAGTATTATTTTGATCATATTTGATAGATTCAAATTATTCTCTCCTCACATTCCATTTTGCCGGTTACGGCGAGTGTCGGAAATAGTATTATTGACTTTTCATTCCCTCAATTTGATATAACCAAGTTTATTCCCAACAATTATTGCAATAGAGAAGGCAAAAGCAAGATAGCCCATCAATATGATAGCTAACATTACATCATTTAGACCTAATACTACACCTACAATTAAAGATAAGCCGAGCCCTAGAGAAACGGAAACACTCCATA
>JAUVCN010000161.1 GCA_030595715.1 Thermoplasmatales archaeon | reverse complement strand
TCAACAGCTGCCATTGCAGCTGCTCTCTTGGCACCACCCTGCTGGGCCTTCATCTCTTTGTAATACTCAATGACCTTCTCCTGGATATTGTATCTGGGAATGAAGGATGTGGTGTAATCACCTTCGAGGAATTTCGGATGCTCCAGGACAACCTCATGGAATGGGATGTTGGTCTTCACTCCACTTATCTGCATTTCCCAGAGAGCCCTCTTTGACCTCTGTATGCAGTAGTTCCTGTCCTCACCCCAAACGATGAGCTTTGCTATCATGGAATCGTAGAAAGGCGGGATCGTATATCCGGGATATACTCCGGAATCGATCCTTATGCCTGGTCCCGATGCCTCTGCATATCTGACGATCTTACCCGGAGCGGGAGCGAAATCGTTCAGAGGATCCTCTGCATTCAACCTGAACTCGATCGCATGCCCGGTCTGGGTTATGTCCTCCTGGGCATAGCTCAGATCAAGTCCGGAAGCGACATAGAGCATCTCCCTGCCGAGATCTGTCCTTGTTACTTCCTCTGTTATCGGATGCTCCACCTGAAGTCTTGTGTTCATCTCCAGGAAATAGTACTTGCCATCCTTGAACATGAACTCGCAGGTTCCAGCGTTCCAGTAACCGGCAGTCTCTGCTGCCGTTACGGCCTGTCGACCCATTTCTTCCCTCAGGTCCTGGTCAAGAGCACAGGATGGTGTCTCTTCGATCAGCTTCTGATTCCTCCTCTGGACAGAACATTCCCTCTCGTAGAGGTGGATGACGTTCCCCTTCTTGTCACCGATCACCTGGAACTCGATGTGCCTGGGGTCGTTTATGTATTTCTCGATGAAAACGGAATCATCACCGAAGGAGTTCTTGGCAAGGATCCTGATGGATTGAAGGGTTTCTTCCATCTCCTTATCATTTGAGACCATCTGGATCCCGATACCACCGCCACCTGCAGATGCCTTCAACATGACAGGATACCCGACCTCGTTGGCGATGTCCTTGGCCTTCTCATGGTCCGCTATGGCCTTGACCACTCCCGGGACCACCGCAACACCGGCCTCTATCATGGAGGTCTTTGCAGCGATCTTGGACCCCATCAGCCTCATTGCCGACTCGGGAGGTCCTATGAACTCGATGCCGTTGTCATGACATAGTTTACAAAAATCTGCATTCTCGGCAAGGAATCCATATCCTGGATGGATACCCTCGACATCGGCCTTCAAGGCCACGTCAATGAGCCTGTCCTGGACCAGGTAGCTCATCTTGGCAGGTCCCTTTCCTATGTTGTATGCTTCATCTGCATACTTTACGAAGAGAGCGTTCTTGTCGGCATCGGAATAGACCGCCACCGTGCCGATCCCGAGCTCCTTGCATGCTCTCATGACCCTGATGGCTATCTCTCCGCGGTTCGCAACCATCACTTTGTTGATCAATCCCTCTTTGGTCATTGAAATCACCTCAGAGGATCTGCATCATCAGGGTGCCGGTCTCAACTGAATCTCCCTCGTCGACATAGATCTTCTTCACTTCGCCGCCGTGGTCAGCCTTGACCTCCGTCTCCATCTTCATGGCCTCAACGGTCGCAACAACCTGTCCCTCCTCCACCTTGTCGCCCTCGGCAACCTTGATGGAGAGAACGGTTCCCTGCATTGGGCTCTTGAATCCCCCCTCAACATCGGTGGGTGGTGCTTCTGCGCCACCTCCGGCACCAGCAACGATGAATCCTCCCTTTGGATTCACCTTGACTTCGAACATCTCTCCGTCAACCTCGACATCGAACTCGGTCGGTATTGCTGCTGCGCCACCCTTTGGTTCCTCATCATAGACAAAGATCTCCTTGACCTCGGGGAAGAATGACTTGATCATTGCCTTCGAAGCCGGGTGATCGATCGGAAGCGGCAGGTCATCGGTCGTGAACTCTGGCACTGCTTCTCCCTTGAGGAATTTCAGACCGACCTGTGGATAGATGGCGTATGTGAGGACATCCTCTTCCTGCTTGAGAAGTCCCATGTCCTCCAGTTCCTTCTTTCTGAGGTCCCACTCGGGTTCTAGAAGGTCGGCGGGCCTGCATGTGATGACCTGATCCTTCCAGTCAGGTCCGAGGATCAATTCCTTGATATCATCTGAGATCGGAGCAGGGGATTTACCATACATTCCCTTGACGTAGTCAAGGGTTTCCTTGGGAAGGTTCTTGTATCTTCCAAAGAGGACGTTCATGACCGCCTGGACACCTACCACCTGTGATGTGGGTGTGACCAGAGGAGGATATCCGAGCTCTTCCCTGACGATCGGGATCTCCTTGAGAACGTCATCGAGCTTGTCAATGGCTCCCTGCATCTCAAGCTGGGAAACGAGGTTGGAGATCATTCCACCTGGGATCTGATGCAAGACTATTGAGGGGTCCGGTCTGAGTGCTTCCATCCTGATCAGGTGCCTGTACTTCTTGGCTATCTTTCTGAAATGGTCCCTGATCTCCATGAGGAGGTCAATGTTGAGTCCGGTGTCCCACTCCGTGTCCTTGAATGCATAGACGACGGATTCTGTTGCCGGATGTCCGGTCCCCTCTGCGATCGGGGACATATCGGTGTCCAGGACATCGACACCGGCATCTGCTGCTCTCTGATATGCAAGACCGGTCATTCCGGAGGTTGAATGGGAGTGAAGGTCCACGGGGCACTTGCCACCCTGGTCCTTGTATCCTTTGATGATATCGTATGCTCTCTTGGGAGAGATCATGCCAGCCATATCTTTGATGCAGATAGAGTCGGACCCCCTCTTTTCAAGGTCCTGCATGAATTTGATGTAGTACTCGGTTGTGTGAACGGGCGAGATCGTGTATGACACACATGCCTGGAGATGGGCTCCTTCTGCCTTTACAGCCTTCATGGGAGTGTCCATGTTCCTGAGGTCGTTCAGCGCATCGAAGACCCTGAAGACATCGATCCCGTTCTTGTGAGCATAGTGGACGAACTTCTGGACGATATCGTCCGGGAAGTTGCGGTATGCAACAATGTTCTGGGCCCGGAGCAGCATCATCAACTTCGTGTTCGGCATTTTCTCCCTGATCAGTCTGAGTCTATCCCATGGGTCCTGGTTCAGATATCTGAGAGGGACGTCGAAAGTGGCTCCTCCCCACATCTCAACAGCCCAGTAACCGACCTGGTCCATCTTCTCAAGTATCGGTTCCATATCTTCGGTCCTCATCCTTGTGGCGAGGATCGATTGGTGCGCGTCCCTTAAAATTAGTTCAGTGATTCCGATCTTTTCCATGAGGTTCCACCGTCCATGTATTGGGTTTGACGGCAGTGAAAATCAGTATCGTATTAAAGGTTTCCTTATAGATATCACGTTATGATTCTACATTCATTCGGATGGTCCATCCGTCGATATGAAAAATTGGTAATTTCAGGGAGTGATCCTGTCCGGTATTCCCATATATCGTGAGATTGTTCGATCTCATATCGAACAACCTTTCAGGTCGCATTCCGGGTTGTAACAGAAATCGCATCTCCCCTGTCTTACCAGCGATATCTGACCACATTCCGGACATGTTGAAAGCCCTGACGAGTACATCTTCATTTCACCCCTTGGGAACGATTAAAACTTACACGAGTTAAAAAAAGGCGAGCATGGGAGAGAGGACCGAAACAGAATGTGCGCTCTTCTCTATCGCAAACTTCGAAATGTTCCAAATTTATATCTATCACGTAGATCAATACTTTATTCGTGGGGACAGGTCCGATCTTGCAGGATCGGCCTGTTTACAATTTCAATTATATAAAGGGGGCCAGTCAATGGAAGAAGAAGTGGATATCAAGGAACCATTAGCATACAAGAAATATATTGCCGAAATGATCGGGACCTTCGTTCTGGTTCTGATAGGGTGCGGCAGTGCAGTCATCGCTGGGGATTATATTGGATACCTTGGCATATCGATCGCATTCGGATTGGCAGTACTGGTCATGGTGTATACCATAGGTCCGATCTCCGGTTGCCACATCAATCCTGCGATAACCATAGCCATGCTGGTCGGAGGGAAGATCAAGGGAAAGGACGCTGTTGCATATATTGTGGTGCAGATCATAGGTGCCCTGATCGCGGCCGGGGTCCTGTTTGGAATAGCATCCGGATTGGACGGATATTCAATATCGGCGAACGGACTTGGTCAGAACTTCTACGGGCAAGAGACCGTTTTAAAGGATGGAGTGGAGACAACCTTTGGTTATACGATGGCTGCTGCCTTTGCCGCCGAAGTGGTCTTGACATTCGTCTTTTTGTTGGTCATTTTCGGAGCCACCTCGGAAAAGGCACCAAAGGGATTCGCTGGTATACCCATTGGACTTGCGCTGGTGATCATACACCTTGTTGGCATACCAATTACAGGGACCTCCGTGAATCCCGCAAGAAGCATCGGACCTGCATTGTTCGTCGGGAACGGGGCTATAGAAGAATTGTGGCTGTTCATTGTCGCTCCGATAATAGGCGCAATTTTTGCCGCTCTGGTCTGGAAGTATATAATCGAAGAGAGAAAAGAGGTTGAAGAAGAGGAAGAACAACCCCAAAGGAGACGCTACGAGCACCGAAGGCCAGTTGGCAGATACAGATGAGATCGGCCGTCAATGCTTCGATCGGTGATCCAATGCTATCTCCTTGGCCTTCTCCACCGCAGGTTGGTTGAAGGGGTCGACCCTTCTCAACAGCGCAAAGTAGTATGCGAGATACTGCATCATTCCGACATAGAAACCGATGGACCTATCCGTCTCATCTTTCAGGGTAACGGACCCATAAGGGGTATCGAGTTCATCCATT
>JAUVCN010000030.1 GCA_030595715.1 Thermoplasmatales archaeon | reverse complement strand
TCATCCCTACATCTGCCATCAGCTCGGCCAACAATTGGCCTGATTGTCCGATGAAGGGGCGTCCGGTCTCATCCTCATTGGCACCAGGGGCCTCGCCGATAAGCATCATAGCTGCATGCTGGGGGCCCTCACCGGGAACTGCGTGGATCCTGCTTTCGGCAAGATCGCATCTTGTGCAGTTGATCACTTTCTCTGCGATCTCATCCAGAAGTGGATCAAGCCTCTTATCGAACCTCAATATCGGTCTCTCCCTGGTTGGTTCAAGTTGTTTGTAATTATTTCTTATTATCTGAAGATCGCGACCATTCAGATCTCAACACCCATGGACCTGAGAGCCTCCTTTGCTGATCTTCGATCACCGTCAACATTCGAATATTCCATCAATCTCTTGAGCGTCTCCTGGGCCGCTCTGTCGCCGGTCGTCCCGAGGAGCATTATCAGATATGGTCTGAACTCCGGGTCTGCCGAGAAGATATTCTCTGTAAGTAGGGAGGTTGACCTCGGGTCGATCAGGGGAGACAATGCATCGCTCAATTTCAGGGCTTCCCCCTTAGAACATGACATCAGCCTTGAAAGGAGCCTTGGAACTATCTCATTCACCACACTATCGCTTAAGGGGCTTTCCAGGGTCCATCGGCCGAATCTCTTTCGGAAGGAGTCCGGTGATTCTTCCCCGCCTGCAGGGTCCTGTGACAGGTCCTTGAATAGAGCTTCCAGTGTTGGGCTTTTCAACCCGTCCCTTGCAAATCTTGAAAGATCACCATTTGAAATGGACGGCCCGAGCTCCAAAGCATCACAGGAGAACACATGATCGAAAAGGGAGGAAAGGCCACGTATCCTCATTCCGGAATCGGTAACAAAAGAATGGTCCTTTGATACTTTCCCCTTGAACAATTTCACGAGGTCCTCGGATAGGATGTCATGTTCTTTGTGATCCCCCAACCGTTTCAATACATTCTCCGGTGAAAGGTCAGCATGGAAGGTCTGAGGTCTTCTCTCGACATCAATGGAATCGATCACATCATCCATCTGATCACCAAGAACGATGAATACCATAGGATGGAGGATCCTCGACCCAAGGACAGATCGCAGTTCTTCCTCCCTCCCGGTCTTCTGAAGGTCAAGTCCCTTTAACCCGGTGGCGATCCGATGAACCTCTTTCTTTCGGAAGAGGCCCCTCTTGACCTGCATTGTTTCCATTTCCAGGTAATTGTCATAGACGGACGGATCGATATCTCCCGAAAGGAAGAGGGTGAGGTCCAATCCATCATCCTTCCATATACCCTTCTTTATCCTCTTTCTCGGGTCGATATCTCCCAGTGGGACCTTCCCTCTTTTGTATAGAATAAATGACATCATCTCCTGGATCACCATATCGAGGGATGAGGAACGGCCAATTTCCATCATGGTTCTTCCTCCATTTCAATGTCATGGGGAAAGAGATACAAATATGCCCTTTCACCTCCGGAGGGAGATGCTGGAGATCTGATCTTCAGTTCAATATCCCTTCTTTCACCACCTTTCATCCTTTCCTCGCCCAGTACCAGAACATCCCCCTCCCTGATCGACCTGGGTGACTCCAGGGACCATCCGCCCCGGGGAAGGGATAGATGCGGAATGAACTCGATCGAAGGACATTTTAAAGGGGCCTTGATCGTCAGGAGGATATCCCAGACATCTCCTGCCATACCTGAAAGGGCCTCCTTGGACCTGGATACTTCAAGCATGTACATACCACGCATCTTCTTTCTTGATCCAACATTATGCTGATATGCTTTCCATCTCTGTTCGGCAGCTCTGTAGATGTCGGTTATCATCGAAACGGTATCAAAGGTTGATTGAACGCTTCCCTTGATCGACCTCTGCCTTACTATTTTCAGATCGTCCCAGGTAGATACCACGGGATCGGACCATCTGGATACTATCTCCACTCTCACAAGGGAATAGGCCAGAAGGTAGAACAATACCTTCCTCAGTTCGATGGACACTTTCTCACTGTCGATGGATCTTAGGGATGCCATCTTTCCAAGGGAACCCAGGGAACCTCTTCCTCTTTTGGATATCTCCCGGAAAACGTACAGGACCAGGGATCGATCGACCATCTTCTTTCTTCCCTTCATTGTCTTGATCGTTCTTTCCACAAGGCTCCGTAAGGCCTTATCCGGTTCACCCATGGAACCGATCCCATCATGACCGGTCAGTTCCTTCAATAGAAGGGATATGTTCACCACGGGGTCCTTACCATCCTTTGAATGAACGATCAAAGAGGGGTCCTTTTCACCTTTGATCAGATGCGATGCGAGGGATCCGATGTACCCGTTCTCCTCGCTATCGACATTCGGAGCTATACCGATGTTTCCTTCATCGATCATCGATACTGTTCTCTGGAAGATATCCCTGGCCTTCGAGATGCTTCTACCTGAAAGGATTGCATCCAGGAACGTATCGTGGAGAATTGCACGGGAAGCTGTACCGTTACCATCATCTCCTTCGGGAAGTATCGATCCATCCCTTGCCACAAGGATGCGACCCGTGCTCGCTCGTGACAGGGTCACATCCGAATGTTCCCTGGTCGAGATGATGGTCTCACCTGGAAACAGATATTCTTCGATCCCCTTGCCCAGATCTCCGGGAAGGATCATCTCAAGGCCGAGGTCTCCCTGTGACCTGATGCTGAAAAGCCTTGGAAGGATCTCCTCATGGACCATATCCTGATCTTTGATGAATTCCAATCTGCCACTGACATTCCCGGTCCTTGAAGGGGACTGGATCGGAAGTTCGACCTCGATATGGCCATCCTCCGGAACCTCACCAAGGTCCAGGTCCTTGAAGGAAGGAATGTCCAATTTCAGGATACATCCGGATCCTTCCAATCGTGATGCCTGGTCCAGATCAATTATCAATCGTGTGATCTCACCAGCCATGATCGAATGGGGTGCACACTTTGTCCTGATCCTGAAACGGGTGGTTCCCTCGATCATCATTATCTTTTCTTCGTGGATCTTCATTCCATCTAAAGTGACCGTAAGATCAAATGTCCCTGGTGTGACCCCATTCAAGGAGAAACTGAACTCATGTACGTCATCAATGATCTTCTCTTCCAGAAGGGCAAGATCGGTCTCTCCATCAAGGAGAGCCTTGATGGGACCGGCCCTGTTTTCAATGGTCGACATACTGATAATAAGGCCGTCCTGGATACTGATCGGAGCGGATATCTCGATCCGATGTTGAAGGACAGGACCGATAACAACACTATCCTCTAAGATGTGAACCTGTTGTTCTCCATCGACCTCCAGTTCAGCTCTGATATCCATCGGTCCATTTTCGATATCATCAATTCGCTCCAGGGGGAGCGATATCGTTGTTTCCCTGTTTATTGTGACCTTCTTTCCCTGGACATCGATCAATGGCCTTCCGCCCTTATCCTGAAGTATCGATCTGGGTATGACCTTTATCTTGGACCCGCCTTTGTTGATGATATGAACCGTGATCGAGGTCGAGGACCCCCCATCCCACCGAAATGGTGGATCATCGATGGATACCAGCAATTCGGTGGAATGGACGTCGAGGTCGATCTCGGCCAATGCGAGCGTCGCCCTGTATTCCTCTCCCTTCAATATCAACTTCAAGGTCGAGGTCCCCTTGCGCCCGGTCAATATCACCGGGACCTTGAACCTGATCGATCCATTTTCCAGCTTTTCTCCCCCGATAGGATCATGGGTGCATGTCACATCGATCCCCTTGTCCTTTTTCAAGTTCACAGGAAGGGAACCACCGCTCTCGGGAACACATGTAACGGACAGCTCAAATGGATCGCCCAGATGGACCTTTCTTTTGATAGGATCGATCAGAACAACGAAAGAATCACCTAAAGTCATTCCTTCTGCGATCATTTCCAACGTTCTCCTCTCCATGAAAGCAACTCCTAATTCCCAACGTAGACCCCTGAGATCATCTTCTTTATCGAAGCTATCGCGGACAGGGGCGCCATATAGCTTGTCCTCGGATTTGTGGTGGAAGGGTGATTTAACATACGGATCCTCATCTCACCAAATCTCCCCCTTACCTCTATCTGATGTTGATTCCGGGTAACTGCCGGATCGGCCAGTATCCGGACCCGGGTCCTGTCGAATCCGATACCGGCGATCGCAACTGTTGCAGCGACGTTCACGTTCTTGGGAAAGAACCCCACTGCTTCCCTGGCAGACCCCTCGAAGAGGGTCACAGGTTCCACAGCATCCTTAAGATCGTTACCGAGATGCTTCAGGGAGGGCGGAAGTGAAAGGCCCGAGGGCGGTTTCCGGATGGTCAAGGTTATATGTTCGATATCCGCCATGGAAGCCGATGATATACCGTCGATACCTGCGATCGCACCGGAAGGGATCAGAACCCTGCACCCATTCTCCTTTGCCCCTCTCTTCAATCCGTCCCACAGTTCGTCGTTCACCAGGGCTCCGACCGAGAGGATCATGGCATCCTTCCCCCTGGATATGACCAGAGGGATGGCACCCACAACAGCTTCCTGGGATGCTGCCTCGACGACCATATCGGATGCATCGATGAATCCTTCGAGCTCATCCGGAGAGAATGTTCTTGCCTTCTTGATCTTTGAAGCGAGATCGATAGTGGGATCATAATCCATGTCATACAGGGGTATCAGTTCCACTCCATCCATATCCTGGATCGCTCCGGCTATGGTCGTTCCAATAAAACCACATCCAAGGATCCCGATTCTCATGATCTCACCTTCCCGGGTAGGATATCCCGATGGTTGGATTCTCCTTATCATCACCCATATATTATAAATATACGTGAAATGGTGAGCGGAGCCTGGTGGTAGCAGGTGGGATTCTTTGCCAAGAGAAAGGCCAACAAGTTACTGGACGAGGGAATGGAATTCTTCAGAACGGGGGATCTTCAAGCTGCCGAGGCAAAGTATATCGAAGCTTTGAGCTTCGACCCCAACTCCGTGGCAATTCATGTGAACTATGGGGATCTTCTGAAGAAGACCGACAGACCGACGGCTGCAGAGGTCGAATACAATAAAGCGATGATATTCGATCCCGAAAGAGGTGAACCACATGGAGGTCTTGGTGCCCTGTATCATTCCCAGAGAAGATATGAGGAGGCAGAGGAACAGTATGAGATAGCACTCTCGAAGACAGCTGGGGACCTTAACGTGAAGTTGAACCTCGCCCAGCTCTACATGGATACCGTCAGATATACCGATATGAAAAAGATCTACAAGAGCGTCCTCCCCCATGTTACCGATCCGAACCTAAGAAAGATGATAGAGAGCAGATCAAGGTGAAGGATACCATCGACCAAATACAAGGAACCCTGTGTGAGATAGCATCTCGGTCACCGGTCTGGTTGCTCCATCCTTGACCGAAAAACCCCTCTCGATTATCTCGATGGCCTTGATCTCGGAGAAGTCGTATCCTCTTAATGCGATCACTGCCCTCTCCATCTGATTGAATGTGGGAACATATGAACAGAACCGACCTCCGGACCGAAGGGACTTAGAAGCGACCTTTACCACTTTTTCGGGTTCTGGGACATCCACGACAAAAGCATCGAAACCATCCCCCTGAATGCCATCATAGACATTTCCCAGCTTGCCTTCCCAGCTTGATGAAAGGCCGGCCCTCTCTATGTTCGCACCGGCTTTTTCGAGATGATCCTTCCTTATATCATATGTGATCAACTTGCCCTCATCCCCGATGGAATTCAAGATAGCTATCGATAACGCCCCCGACCCGGCTCCGCCTTCCAGCACCTTCGATCCATTCGAAAGACCCAACCCCATAACGATCCTTGAAGAATCCTTCGGTATGATCATCTGGGGCCCCCTGTTAAGATACATCAGATGATCGAGGACATCTGGCACATGCAGTAGGAATCTTGCCGATCCTATCTTCAGTTCATCGCCGGGGGACGTTCCGATCAACCTTCCTGTATCGAATGCACCTCTCGGATCGGATAAACGGCACATACCGCCATCTATGGTAACAAGATGGTCCTTTCTCGATCCCTTGATAAGGATCGTGTCTCCCTTTTCGAACTTGTTGTCCATACAGGGACAAGGACCTCTCCATATCTGTATCTTTTTGGGGGGTCCCAAGGAAACCCCCCTCCCCTTTATTATATTCACACTTCAGATCGGTCCTTACAGGAGCGAGATACCCCCCGCTCCAAAGGGGAATAAAAAATGACCGGAACCGATATGGGAAATATACTCAACGATATTGTCTCCCTCGAAAGGAGGCTATCACCGAAAGAGGAATTGGACATCTCTTTCCGATCTAAGTATCCCTACTCGGGTCATGTTTTTTAGATATACACCAAGGATCTGGGAATTAGGACGCCATAGAACCACTATCCGCGGGTCGAAGGGGGACGGCCCGCACTTTTTTGATTTCTAGTTTTTATCGATAACATTTTTCTATCATACCATTGATAGACGGAATGGTTCCACATGAGATCAAGAATACTTCACTATATTACGATCGGCCTGCTGATAAGCTCAATGGTCTTGACCGGCATTTCAATAATACCAAGAACAGATTGGGCAACATTCGATCGAACAAGCTCGGTCGGGCCTCTTGAATATAGATTGAGGGCAGATTTCGATGCGATCGGTTTCGAATACTCGCTTGAGACGGATCCCTCCACAGATGGTGGCGGTATCATTGGCAGTATCGGAGGTGGTATCGGGAGCAATATATCCAGAGAAGAGGAGTGGAAGACCTATCCGGAAGTAAAAGGAGAGGTACTGGATAACCTTGGGATCCTCTATGATTCCTACAAGGATAAATCATACAGATATGAACTTGTGATGAGGGACCCACCACAAGAGGCGAATATCACATGGGATAGACCCGGGTCGCCCGCAGCGATACTGAACGTCTCATTGAAGGCCGATCTCATTCCATTCTGGCCAGCAAGCGGATCGAGACCACTCGATGTGAAGGTCACATTCCTTGGATCCGAGCTCAAGGACCTTCTACCCGCCGGCTACGATGATCCAATGGTGATCACTTTGAAAAGGATCACCATAAAGGCAATGACCGGATATGACAAGGATACCGGTGAATACGAGGGTGAGGTCAGGACCATTTCCACCGTCGAACTATCCGAGAAGTTGATCGATGTCGGTGATGGATACCAGACATCCATCGAGGTCAAGTACCCGGAAGGTGAGGATGCGGTTGGATTCGTGGTCGAGATCGAAGCATCCATGATCGACCATTGGGGTCGATCTGAAAGGTCCCCACTCTCGGGAAAGGCCAATCCGATAAACATCAGACCCATCGAGAACATCAACATTATCAAGGGTGCCGGGATCCCGTTATCCCTTCCTCTTTTGATACTATCCATTCTGCTTTCCATCGGAGCGATCATCGTGATCCTTGTCAGAAAGAAGAACTGTCCAGGTCTGATCATCCCTGCCCTGGCCTTCTCGATAATGGGACCATTCTGGTTCTGGAATGGAATGAATGCCGCGATCGATATCCTATCACAACGGCTGTCCGGAGCGCAGGATGGACTCCATTGGACAGGTGGGTTCTTCCTGGCGGTCATGGGAGCAGTTCTCATCCTTGCCGCTCTCCTGGTCTCCATCTTCGATGTGGTGAGGTCAAAAAAAGAAGAAAAGAGGGAGTCCGAGGAACCATTGTTCAAAAAGGTCAAGGAGACTGGACCTCCTGCATTCAAGAGGATCGGGTCTCAAGACCAAGGGATAGGATCCAACATGGCGGAGGGGACAAAGAGAACCAATCCTCCTCCCCCGATGGATCCATTCAAATGAAAGTAGGCCAGGAATAGATCCGGATCACACCTGGATCAAGTCCAAAAGCCCACTGAGCAATATTCTATCTATTGAGAAATGAATGTTATTATATTCGATACCGATGATATGTATCCGGTGACATTGATCGCCACTGCAGGTGGAATGGTTGGGATTGAAGAAGGATCTGGGTTTGAAGGAGGTCTTCTGCATCTCATCAGGGGCAATGATCAGCTCCGGCCTTTTTGTTCTGCCTGGAATTGCATTCGGTGATCTCGGACCTGGTGTTATCCTCGCATATATCATCGCAAGTCTCCTCGCTATTCCCACAATTCTCGCAAAGGCAGAGCTGTCGACGGCCATTCCAAAGGACGGAGGGATCTTCATCTTCACGGACAGGGCCATGGGCCCATTGATGGGCACCCTGGGTGGTATGTCGGCCTGGTTCTCTCTTGCTCTGAAATCGGCTTTCGCCCTCTACGGTCTTGGGATATTCGCTACAATACTCTATCCCACCCTTGGAATATGGCAGGTAAAGGTGATCGCGATCGGATTTGCCCTCCTGTTCATGGTCCTTAACATCATGGGAACCAAGATGAGTGCAAAAGCCCAGGTCTGGATGGTGTTCTCTCTGATCGGATTGATCGCCCTCTATATCATCGCAGGTGTCGTTCATCTGTCATCGACCGGAATGGGGAACTTCAAACCATTCCTTCCGAATGGGATCTCACCGATCCTGAGTACAACTGGTCTGGTATTCGTTTCATTTGCGGGATCCACAAAGGTGGCCGCAGTGGCCGGAGAAGTGAGAAAGCCTGGAAGGAACATACCTCGTGGGATGATCCTTTCCTGGGCAGTTGTATCCCTTCTTTACATTTGTGTAATTATTGTTACGGTCGGTATAGTATCACCGGATATTCTTTCAGGGAGTGAAACCCCCATATCAAAAGGAGGTGGGGTCATCCTAGGAACGGCCGGTATCGCGGTCATGTCGATCGCCGGGATACTTGCTTTCGTCTCAACAGGGAATGCCGGGATCATGGCAGCATCAAGGGATCCGATGGCCATGGGAAAGGATCAGCTCCTTCCGTCCATTTTCGGAAAATTGAACAGATCGGGGACTCCCTGGTTCTCGATAGTAGTGACAACTTCCATCATGATATTTGTGATCATATTCACCGATGTGAAACATCTGGCAGGCTATGCCTCCACTCTGAAGCTGTTGTTATTCATATTTGCGAATCTGGCCCTGATATTCATGAGGGAGTCGAACATCAAACATTACAGACCGAAATACAAGGCTCCGTTCTATCCGGTGATACAGGTGATCGGTATATTCAGTTATATCGTTCTGATCATCCTGCTGGGTTGGGAAAAGATCCTCGTTGCCCTTGGCTTCATCTTCATCGGCATCACCTGGTATTTCATTTATGCCCATGGAAAGATTAAAAGAGAATATGCATTCCTAAGAGTAGCAGAGAGGGTCATGGGAGAGGATACGAATGAATGCCTGCTTGACGAGGAGCTGAGGGAGGTCCTTATCAAAAGAGATGGTATTCTCACCGAGAGGTTCGTCAAGAAGATATCGGATGCCGAGGTCTTCGACCTGAACTATCTGCTGCCACCGGCGGAACTGTCAAGGAAACTTGCCTATGCAATGTCCAAGAGAGTGGGTCTTGGTGAAAATGACCTCATACGGGAACTGTCGAAGGACGACCGGAAAGCCCACATGATGTCGATGCCCGGATTTGTGATCCTTTCCTACCAGGTAAAAGGGATCGATGTCTATGACATAGCTCTGATCAGGACCAAGAGAGGGGGCATGTTCACGGATGCGGGTCCTCCCGTACATGCGGCATTCATTATCTTGTTCTCCAAAGATGAGAAGAATTTCTACCTGAACTCCCTGATGTGGCTGATGAAAGTATCATCTCCCCCTGACTTCGAGAAGGATTGGAAAGAAGCGAAGAACAAGAAAGCATTGAAGGATCTTATGACAAGGTCGATCCTGTCCATCGGAAAGGAGAAACGGGATCATTGATCATTTTCCGGCTCATGGACCATATAATTTTCCAGATGTTTCTTGAACACCCTCTTGAAGAGAAGTGGGAAGAGTATACAGCTCGTAACACCATAGAGGATCAGGATGCCTGATATCTTTTCATCCAGGATCCCTGCCTCTTCACCGATCTTTACACCTGCCACAACAACTGATAGATTGGTCCCGAGGAGTAGTGAACCACCCACATTTGACCATTGATGCTTGAAGAAGCGTGATGCGAAAATGGGTATCAACTTCGAGATCAGCTGGACCGAAATGAATAGGATCAGCAGAGCCAATGCCGCTGGATCGAAGAGATCTATGATGGAGATATTGAAACCCTGATAGATGAAGAAAATGGGTATGAGAAAACCGTAGCCTATCGGCATGAATTTACTGAGCATCGGGCCCTTTTCCTTGAAAATGGCCGAAAAGAGAATACCGCAAAGAAATGCGCCCAGTACTGCTTCCAAACCTATGAACTGAGCAAGACCGTAGAAAATTATTATTGCCGCAAGCGTGGACCTTACACCAAGTTCCGATTGGTCAGAGGGATTGGTTATCTTGGACATGAACTTGGGCTTGTACCATATCAGCATGTCCATGAACCAAAAGAGCAGGATGAATATCACGGGTAGCGATATCAGGGTAAACACGGTCCTCATTCCACCTTCGGAAGCGACCGAGAACGAGAGCAGGAATATCGCCGCGATATCCGCTATCTGTGCAAGGAGAATTATCTTGAAACCAAAACCGGTCCTTTGAATGCCCATCTCCCTGAGAACGGGCATCACAACCGCGATGGAAGCTCCACCAATGATCAATCCGATGATCAAAGGCAATCCCAGAATAAGGAACGGAACGACCGCTATCATGAAGTTGGCAGAGATCACAAGCAGGATCGCATACTTCTCCTTGCGGGACAGTGACCTGAGCTGATCGAAATCATTCTCCATCCCTATCATGAACATCAGGGTGATGAATCCAAGCGTGGACAATATCTCCAGCATATCAGATGAGAGATCGATGTGGACACCGGCAAGGTCCAATCCATGGATAGCGGTTCCCACCAGTACACCAAAAAGGATCTCTCCAACCACTATAGGAAGTTTGAGCGCCCTTGAAAAGAACGGAGCAATAAAAGCAAGGACAGCTACCAGACCCAGTATCAAGAAGGGGTCTACTGTCCTGCTGGGACCTCCGATACTCCGGGAGATGTCCATCATGGCCAGACCGGCCTCCATCAATATCGATAGGAATGTCAATTCAACCCACCTACGGCACCACCAATACCGACCCTGTCCACTGGTGGACAAGCCTCCTCATCTGCGACATCTGCAGTTCCCTGAGCCCGTCCTTGAATATCACAAGGTCATAATGGTTCTCCTTCACTTCCCTTATCAATTCCACCGTTGGATTCCCCACTATCTTTACGATCTCTACCTTCACCTTGTAAACCTGGGCGAACCTCTGGAGATAAAGTGCCCTCTTGCTGTTCCTTGCCTTGATCAATGCTGTGATCCTGGCCCCTGTGGCCCTCGCTATCTGGATCGCCAGGTTGATCTCGAAAGCACTCCTGTTGTGGAGATACATTATGATCTCCCTGTAAGGTTTCTGGCACCTGGAGATCAATATGGGCATGGGAGCGTTTTCCACCATCCGATCCAGGTTAGTGGAGATGAAAGGTAGGTAGAAAGGAGAATATTTCGGAGAGGATACTATCATCAGGTCCACATGGGGAGAACCATCCTTCATGTGCTCCGACATGATCGACCGCATCTGGATCCCCTTTTTGTCAAGTCGTTTCCACCTGACAACTCTTCGATCGCTCTCAAGGATACATTCCTGTTCACTGGCGGTCGAGATGACCTCGAATGGGATCCGTTTTGAGATGAAACCCTGAGCGGCAATGAAAAGACCCTCTTTCCCAGGTGGAAGGATGAAAACTATCTTCGAACCCAGCTTCTTGGCCAGGATCTCAATTTCCTTTATGGCCATCAGGTCCCTATCTCTTGTAAGGGGGAAAAGTAGATGACCGCTCGATTCCACCTTGCCACTCCGAGAGAATATCTTCCAGATCTTCTTGGCCCTCTTACCTACCGTATCGATAGCGATCAGATCCCCATTCTTGATGACGAGTGATGGTTCCGGTGCCATCATCCTCTCCCCTCTGAAGATCGATCCGATCACGGCCCCGGAAGGGAGACCCAGCTCATGTATCGTCGATCCAATGGCCGGTGAACCTTCCCTCACGAATATCTGAAGTGCATGGGACTTATCCGGATAGAGCATCGTCCTGATCAGGCCTTCCTCATAACCGATGGGATGATTGAATACCTCCGCACCCTGTTCGATGAACCTGGCCATATTTTCGGTCCGGTTCACCCTTGCAATTATCCGGGAAACGCCGATCTTCTTGAGGGCTGCAACCGCCTCAAGATTCTCCAGGTCCTTGTTCATTAGAATTACCGCTGCATCGAATTTTCCAGATGCAGAGCTTATCGCCGTAAAGGAGCTTCCATCGCCATGAATGATCTCATGGTCGATGGGATTGTCCTTTAAGACCTCCCTGAGCTCCCAGACCCTCGATGGATCGGACTCGATAAGGACGAACTCGTCCTTCAGGTCCAATGCAAGTTTGCCCCCGACAGAGCCTCCACCCAAGATCAAAAACCTCATATCAAGCCAATTTATCAATTCGGAACAACTATTAAACTTGTCTTATTGAAAGATCGGTTATTCGAGTATCAAAGAAAATGGATCAATGATGATCATCGATCGAGGAGATATCATCATAGTCATCCTTCAATCTGGCTGCTTCCAGGTACTGAACAATATCCTCGATAATATCCATGAATGGACCAATGTCCATCTTCCCATAATGGGACCACCACTTTATCGAACCGTCGGTGTCCTGGAAGATGAAGGTGGTCATCGGTACACCTGTCTCTTTTCCGGTCGGACGATATGTTACATAGAATCCATCATCATCATCTGCAGCATCTGTAGAGATCATTCTGAACTTATCATATCTGTCCCCCTGGATACCGCCATCTTCCTTGCCGGATGCGATCCCCTTTTCGACCATCTCATCCCATTGTTCTGCACACGGGACACAACCCTGTGTCCAGAAGAACAGGACCAGGATCTCTACTTCATCATTCTCTATGATCGAGATGACCTTATCAGAATGATCCACATCTTCTCCCGCTCTATCATGGTCCCCGGGATACTCAACCCAGAACTCTGAAAAGCCTGGAACGACCGGGTCCAATCCAAGACATCCAAGGCATTTCACACTGGCGAGCTTCCGAACCTCCTCGAACCCCCCGAGATCGGAGGACCAGAACCAGGCAAAGCCCCCGCCAATGAGAAGTGCCGGGATAAGAATGATCAGGACGATCCCTGGAATCGATCTGCCTCCGAACTTCCTGACCGGGTCCTTCCTCTTCTGCTTCATTTTCCGAAGACCCCCCTCACAGTTGAATTGACCGGCGTCCATACCTGGGCCCCGGTAGGACATGATTCTGCACATCGACCGCATCTGATGCATTCCGGATCGGTCTTGTTCTCCTTGGGATTGATGCCCATAGGACAGGCTTTGATGCATAATTGACAATGAACACACTTGTCTTCCCTGAATTCTATATCGGAGATCGAGATCTTGTTGGTCGGTCCATACATTGCACCAATGGGACACAGATATCTGCACCAGCCCCGGTCAACGAATGATACCAGGACCAGAACGCCAACAACGAATACGGCCTTGTACCAGAAGAACTGGTTCCCTTCCCATCCACTTGGGTTGAGCAGTAGTTCAGGTATGGTTGCAGTGATCCCACCGATCGGATCGAAATCCGTGAAGAATAGTGTATCGAAGAACCAGGATGTCGGAGCGATAAGAAGAAGGAGCCCCACCTTTCCCAGTCTTCCCCATCTATCGATCCCTTTCATGGGACGGATCTTTGGTCCCTTCTCACCAAGTATGGTCCTGATAATACCCACCAGTCCGGTTATCTGGAACATCAAACCGAAAAGACCCATCAATTCCAGGCTGGAAGTTGGGCTGTGCTCAAGACCTATCGATCTTGAAATGATCGCAAATATCCACAAGATCGTTCCAACAAAGAGAAGTACCATCGATGGAACGATGCTCTTGAACCTTTTTATGAACATGACACCCGAAAGCGCCAGCAGGAAAGCGCCCAAAGACCCGATGTAGCCCACGAACATGTAATACTGGAGATCGACCTTGGCATTTGCCAGGATCGTCGGGATGACCGCACCTGTGACGAGCATAAGGAATGAAACTCCGGTCAGGATCGATAGGACCTTGATGCTCTTGATCTTCCTGTTGAGGAAGGAGAACAGATCCTGCAATGTCCCCACCGGACAGGCCCAACCGCAGAAGGACCGTCCCACGAGAGCTCCGATCGCAACGAACATTCCGATCAGATACAGGATCATCATGTAACCGTTGTTTATCCCGGAAGCTATCTCGAGGGTCCCGTGTTCAATGACCCATATCGGACAGCCAGCACACGCTGCTGGGCTGGCGGGACAGAAGAAGAAAGGATAGATGAAACCTGTCATTCCGATGCCGAAGATACCAAGGATCGCTACGATCACGAAAAAGATCTGACTGGTGATCCTGAAATGATAGGTCCTGATGGTCTTCTCTTGAGGCATTGTGGATACGGAAAGGTCGACCATGTTCAAAAAATCTTTCCTCATTTCCATTTGATTCCCCAAACTATAAATTAAAAATAATGATACAAGGGAACGGGAGACATATGAAGATCAGTGTTGTTATACCTACCCTCAACGAGGAAGAGTCCATCGGTGAGACCCTTGACATGATCCCGAGAACGGATGATATGGAGATCGTGATAGTGGATGGTCTCTCAAAGGACAGGACAAGGGAGATCGCCGCCTCCAAGGGTGCAAGGGTCGTTGAGGAGAAAAGGAAGGGGTACGGTAGAGCATACAAGACCGGTTTCAAGGAGGCAAAAGGTGACATCATAGTCACAATGGATGGGGACACAACCTATCCTGCCGAATTGACCCTTGACCTCGTCAAGCAGCTGGAGGAGGAAAAACTTGATTTCCTCTCCTGTGACAGGATCAAGAAGGCTGACAAAGGAGCATTCACAGGAACCCATGCCCTCGGTAACTGGGTGTTGAAGGTCACGATGAACATCCTCTTCGGTATGGGACTGAATGATTCCCAGACAGGGATGTGGGTATTCAAGAAGAGCGCTCTCAAGCATCTCACGATAACATCGGATGGAATGCCCATGTCCGAGGAGATCAAAATAGAGGTGTTCAGGAGCAAGAATGTCAAGGCAAAGGAGATCTCAGTCCCCTACAGGATCAGGGTGGGAGATAAAGCTCTGAACACCTGGAAGGATGGTATCAAGAACGAGATCTTCCTGTTCAAGAAAAGATTCACCCCTGGATCCCTGGGACCCGGAGAGGAATTCTGAGTCAGGATCAGATCTTGGTCCCTGGGATGGTCATAGTATCCAGAACACCTGGAAGGGTCCTTATCCTTTTAAGGACTATTCGGGAAAGGATATAGAAATCCCTTGCCTCGATCTTTGCGATCAGATCATAATCACCGAAAAGAGGTGTTAGTTCCGTGATCTCCTTGACCTTCATCAGGTCCCTGTAGGTCCTGACCTCCATCTTTGGATGGGTCTTGATGAAGATGAAGCCAACGATCAAGGATAGATCACCGATATGAAAGCAGATACTGGATAGATAATCCTATCGTTGGAATTCTGGATGAACTCCACCGATAATATCTTCGAATGTTATTTATCCTTTCAAAATGTTCCTTCGGTATCGACCAACGGGGGATGACAATGAGAGAACACAGATCGATATCGATCGTAGTATCAGCATTGATGCTAATATCCATTCTGCTATCTTCACCGACCATAATACCTTCTTCATCAGGTGCAGGACCCACACGTGACTTGTACATCTCCCATTCTCCGATCGAGATAGATGGGGACCTCGAACTCGATGCAATGGCTATTACGGAAAGCTGGCCAGGAACAGGAGGAGATGGAGATCCGTATATCATCTCCGGATATCACATCATAGCCACAGGCCACTCATTTGGTATAAGAATATCAGATACAAGACTCCAAGTCACCATCAGGGAAAACCTGATCGAGGATGTCGACTCGGGAGTGGGAGCGGGGTTGAACATCCATAACAGTGATAATGTCCGGATCGAGAACAATATCATTCGAGATTGTGGATCAATGAACATATACCTTACCGGTTCTAACATCACCGAGATAACAAACAACAGATTGGAAGGAAATGTGACCACTCACAGCATTCAGATCCATAACTGCTTGGACACAGTTGTCGCATCGAACGAAATATTCTGGTCCACAGCAAACGGGATCAATGTGGACGGAGCACATAACCTGACCATCTACAACAACCGGATCGAGGAATGTGCTGACACCGGTATTGCTCTCTCGTCAACGACCGATTCTCTGGTGGATGCGAACGTTGTCTCGAATTGCGGTGTTCGAGGTATGGGTTCATATCTCACCAGTGATCGGATCTCATTCTTCGAGAACACATTGATCGGCAATGATATGGATGTGTTGAACATAGGAACATGTGAGATATCCTTGAACAATACTGTAGACGGCATACCTGTCAGGCAGTATGTCGATGAAGACCTTGCAGGTGTCTCGATACCACACTCAACTTCCCAGTTCTTCCTTCACAATGTTTCCGGATTCAAATTGGATGGGTTCGAGTATTCGAAGCCGTACGATCCGATCAAAGCAAGATATTCGAATAACATCACGATCACGAATGGGACGTTCCAGGAGAACCGACTACCGCTCTATCTATACCATTGTGACGATGTCACGGTTACTGACTCTTATTTCAGGGACGTCATGGGAAGCTCCGTGTCGGCGAGTTTCGGGATGAGATATCTGTTCAGCAACAACGTTTTCATCAACGTTTCTTCGGCCATCGAGACCTACCTTACGGAAGATATGACCATACTCAATTCCAGTATGGATGTGTATCGTTGGGGGTTGCTCATCACCAATACAAAAGGGATCGAGATCAAGGATAATGTCATCACCGGATCGGAACGGGCCATCGATGGGATCAGTTTGTCCGGCCCTGAGGACATGGAGATCGTAAATAACCATATCACTGGTTTTGGAAGATGTGGATTTTCCACAATGAACCCCAGGAACGGGATCGTTAGGGACAATGAGATCATCGGGCCGGCGAACGCGACAGGTTCCGCGGGAATGAAAATATCGGGTCCAAGTAATATACTGATCAAGAACAATACGATTAAGGGTCATTCCTATGGATTGAACCTATCCTCTCTTTCAGAGGATTCAATAATTACCATGAACAGGATCGAGGAGAACCTTGAGGATGGGATACGCCTCATCGATGCAACGGGACATACGATCGATGGAAATCTGATATTCAACAATGGAAAATATGGGATATCTTCTTCTGGATCCATCGACTGTATCATCGTCAACAACACACTGATCATGAACCATGGTTCGGGAGACTCCTTCGATAGCCTTACCGTTCAGGGTTGGGATGATTCGGATGATAATCACTGGAATGGTCCGGGATACGGTAACTACTGGCGTGACTGGACATCTCCCGATCCAGATGGTGATGGAATTGTGAACAGTCCATACATTGTGATCGGAGGCAATTCCTTCGATCATTATCCGGTCACCGCTCCGATCTACACTTACCTATCAGCTCCTACGGAACCGATCATCGATATCGGTCGTGAGAAGGTCGACCTTATCTGGTGTTCTCCCGAAATGGACCTGTCCGGGAACATCGAGGGTTACGTTATCGATCGATCCGAAGAAGACGGACAGACGGAACGGATGCTCATGTCCAATATGACCTTCTTCTATTCTGATGAGGATGTCGCGGATGGAGTGACCTATACCTACATGATCAGGGCCATCAACATGTATGGCGAGGGAAGACCCACGACAGAATTGAGCGGAACTCCGGACTCTTCTTCGCCTGCGATCAACATCACATCCCCGGCAGATGGTGTTATCCTACCCAACGGGACCTTCGATCTCGAATGGACATTCACTGACAACGTAGGGGTCATACTTGTCGAGATCTCAATGGATACCATAACCTGGTATGATATGGGCATGAACTTGTCATATCCAGTGACGAACCTTACTGACGGAGAACATCAATTCTTCATAAGGGCAACCGATGTTCTGGGCAACAATGCAACAGAGAACATCACCGTGGTTGTTGATATGACTGCCCCTGTTATCAGAAATATCACACCTGTTAACGGAACTTCAACCAATTCAAAGATCCTGAACATTGAATGGGTTGTTGAAGATTCGATCACAGCAATTGCTTCGACCTGGATCAAACTCGATGAGGGTGGATGGATCGATGTCTTCTTGAATAATTCAGCGAATATAACTTTCACTTCCCAGGGAACACATACCATATCGATAAGAACGAAGGATCTCGCAGGTAATACTGAGGAGAGGTCGATAGAGATCATGGTTGATTGGACACCTCCTGATGTGTTCATTACTTTCCCTGTGGAAGAATACACTGCATTTATTCCAGTATTGAATGCCCAGTGGATGATCTATGATACATATTCGTTCATCGTTGGCCTCAAGATCTGGATAGATGAGGAGAGTCCGATCGAACTACCAGTTCCGACATTCTCCTATTTGTTCTCATCGATCTCTATCGGGGAGCATGTTCTCCACGTCTCGGCAACGGACGAGGCCGGAAATGAGAGGATCGTGACAGCCAACTTCACGAGTATCCCCTTCATCGTGGATCCAACTCATATATTGATCAAAGGAAGGGTTCTGGATGAGTACAATATACCTATTCATGGGGTCGATGTCTCCTCGGATACTGGAAACGAGACCATAACAGACTCGGATGGATATTTTTCATTGGAGGTCCCGAGAGGACAGAGGATGTTGACATTCAAGAAGAAGGGGTTCGAAACAAGGGATGTTCAGGCAGATGCAAGTTCCAACCAGACATACCAGTTGGGTGATCTCATACTGATCGATGCGGAGGAAACAGAGGATAAAGGTCTCTTCCGGAGATTGACAGAGAACACATTCTGCCAGATATGCTGCATTTCGATGATAGCCATCCCGGTCCTACTGATGCTGCTTGGAATATCGGCCAGGGCCCGGAGTAAAGGGAAAAGAGCGAGAAAGATCAAGAGAAGAAGATATGAAGAATGATACTTCACAAATTAGATAGACATTTATACGAAAAGGAACTTGGCCGATAAGCCGCGATGAGATTTTATCCTACTTTGCGGACAGAACCCGAGGGAAATGTGCTCGAATATGGGTGAATCCCCAGGAAGTGAACCAGATGTCAAAGTCAGTCTATCGCTATATATCCGAAGCATGGAACCGCCCGTATGATGGAGAAATAAAGGAGATCAACAGGCAAAGGTTGATCGAATGGAGGCACGGACCTACCTTCGTGAAGGTGGAGAGGCCTCTAAGGCTCGATAGGGCCAGGGCACTCGGATACAAGGCAAAGCAGGGTTATGTTGTTGTCAGGGCCAAGGTAAGGATGGGGTCTATGAGAAAAAGGGCCATCCGAAAAGGTAGAAGGGCCAAAAGAAGAGGTATGGTCAAGATCAAAGTGGGCAAGAATCTTCAGAGCATCGCCGAGGAGAGGACCGCAAAGAGATACACCAACCTCGAGGTACTCAATTCATACTTCGTCGGTGAGGATGGAAAGCACAAATTCTATGAAGTGATCCTCGTGGATCCGCACCATCCGGTTATAATTTCCGATCCTAAGATCAATTGGATCCAAGAGGTCCAGCATACAGGCAGGGTCTATAGAGGACTCACATCTGCAGGCAAGAAAGGAAGAGGTCTCAGGAACAAGGGCCTTGGATCCGAAAAGGTCAGACCATCGGTATCCAAGAACCTTCACAAGAAGAGACCGGGCAAGGTCCACAGGTTCAGTTGAGACCTATTCGCTCGAAATATAATGCCCCGATCAAACGAGTTTTTCGGGGCATCCTTTTCTTCTTGAACAGTAGCGGCACTTTCCTTGACGATCATGATTCCTGTGAGCTTCGCCGATCCTTTCAGCATCCCTTATCTCGGACACCTTGGAAAGGACAAGCGCCTTGGATAACATGTCCCATTCCTCCTTGTGCCTGGACCGGGGTCCCGAAAATGGAACATATTCTATGTAACCGTAGGGGGTCCTTTGATCATAATTCACATCGACCAGAACGAGATAGGCCGATAGCTGCATGACATGACTGAAATGGGGTCGGAAAGGGGCTTTCCCGGTTTTGATCTCTATCGGGATCTTCTTTCCGTTCTCCTCGATCAGGATATCAGGCGATCCTATCAGGAAATGCCTCTTCGAGACCAGAGGACGTCCTCTTTTCTTTGAACCGATATCATCGACCTGAACGATCTTTGAATCCTTTGATATGTCCAGATCGGTCTTGGAACGGGTTGCTCTCGATCTATCCGATGATCCTTTGATGAAAAATATCACCGCCCCTCCAAGCCAGATCGCTGCCATGACTATGGTCAGGGTATTGTAATTCTCGAGATTGTCACCCCTGGCCAGGAATGCCATGACAGTGAATACTGAGGCAACCAGGGCAATGGTTGCAAGAGGCAGGTCCTCTGAATCGTCCGATCTTCTGAGCCCACCATACTTTCTGATGCTCTTGTAGAGATCAAAAAAAAGCGCCCCTATGAACCATACCAGTGAAATTATCAGGAATATCCAACCCAGCGTCCCATCAGGATCTATGATATCAGAAGCGATTATGAAAAGGACCGATACAGAGATCACCAGGACCAGTATCAAGGGCATTCCAAGCTTGATGTTCCTGGTACCTTCGACATTCCTGGTCCTGATGAAATAGAATATCAACGAAGCCAGTAGAACACCATACAGGAACAGCAAGGACATGGTGAATGCGGTGATCACAACCGATATCGGGATACCAAGCGGTCTGAGTATGATCACCCCATTGAAGAGAAGGATCAGACCGAAAAAATAGGAAAGGAGAGGTAACTGCCCGCCTACCCTGCCTCCCTCTTCCATCTTCAACATGAATCTCTTCATGGCATCCCTTGTTCCTTTACCTTGATCGTTCGATCTCGTCAGGTAGATCGAGATGGAGATCACTACCAGGACCAGGGCGAATACCATCACCGCGACCTGCCAGATAGGTCCTTTGAGGAAACCAACATTGTTCAATAGCAGAAGCAGCAAGGACATGGATATCAGGACCGCTGCAAAGGACAGGAAGGCAAGTGTGATCTTCCCGGATTCGCGGGATCCTTCCTCATCTTCCTTTATATCCTGTACCTTCCTCCCGATCTCTGCATGACCCTTGATCCCGGCGTCCAGTGGAATAATATCCTCCTCTGCATCCATCCTTTCAAGGAACCATGACATTGGGCAATAGCACCACCTCTCAACCTCTGAAGCTGAGATCAATCGGTCCCGGTCCCAATCAGACATCATTTGAAAAGGAAATTGATGTTTATTTATTGGTTCCTATGGGATTTCTATATCATGAACATGGAGAAAGACACTCATTGACCAAGGGATATCACTGCTTACCTTCCATAATCAATATAAATCACTAAACGGGTTGAAGTACAGGTTGTTCCAGATGACTGAGGTTAAAGCAGCGGGAGTTGCCCTCCCAAGAACTGTCCTTGTCGTACTGATGATAATGGCGCTCCTTCCGAATGCGACAGGTTTATCCGATCCGCCTACAAAGAACAATGAAAAGAACGTGATCGATCCATATCTATCCGGGATGCTGGAAATGGACCTGGATCAATTCAGGGTAATGGTCAGGTTCTCGGATTGGCCCATCGACGAGGATATCGAGGAAGCAGAAAGAGAGGGGATGGCACACATCTCCTCGATGAAGGTCCTTCCGATCGCGGTGCTCGAGGGAACGAAGGAGCAGGTCCTATCGTTGGCATCCTATCCAAGGACCGAATGGATGGAATATGACGGTGAGATGGAGCTCCTGATGGAGGAATCTCTCTCTACCATCAACGCTACCATTGCCTGGAACACCTGGATCGAGAGCACGAACAGGGAGTTCCAACAGATAGATGGGACCGATATTACCGTAGTTGTCCTTGACACAGGGATCGATGCAGGACATCCCGATCTTGATTTTGGTGAGAAGACCATCGTGAACCTCAAGGCTGACATTCCCGGGGCCCCATGGTATGAGATAGAGAACTCTGATACAAGCTATGGTCACGGAACGCATTGTGCAGGTACAATTGCAGGAAATGGCGATGCTTCTGCTGGGGCGAGGGCCGGAGTTGCTCCAAATGCAAATCTTATAGGCCTATGTGTCGGTGATGTAGGTATCACCCTGACGAACACCTATTACGGATTGGAGTGGGTCTACGAGAACTCAAAAGCTCCGAATCCAAATAACATAAAGATCGTTTCCAATTCATGGGGTGGAGGAGCTGGAGAATATAACCCGGAGGATGCAACATCGATCATATGCCAGAAGATGACGTTCGAGAACAATGTGCTTGTCGTATTTGCAATGGGAAATGCTGGCAGCGGACATCATGACGGAGCTGAACTATCAGCGTCCCCAACCGGATTGATCCCATCTAACATAGGAGTTGCAGCTACCGAAAGGGATGGGTCCGGGGTCGCATATTTCTCATCAAGAGGGGAAAAAGGTAAGAATCAAACATATCCGGACATCAGTGCTCCGGGGGTACGGATCTGGTCCGCACATGCCAGGATCACAATGATCTCAGGGATGTCAAAGATCGGCGGGAATCCCAATCCCTACTATCTGGCTATCTCGGGCACTTCGATGGCAACCCCGCATGTATCAGGATTGGCCGCCCTGATGTTCCAGGCAGCCCCATCCCTCACAATATCCGATATATGGGAGGATTATTCCGGAGATGATCCGGATGGCTGGCGGGCCAATGAGTTCAATCGTGTACATGAGATCGAGTTGATAATGGAACAGTCCGCCATCTACATCCAACCTGACGATGTGCCTCTGTCCGATGAGTCCAATGATAACGGTGTTCCCGGCCAAGAGGATCGTGGTGAAACGGAATGGGGAATGTATGGAAAGCCGATCGATTGGGCCCAGGGTTATGGGATGGTCGATGCCGAGAAATGTGTGGGGATCGCCATCACCCTGGAGAACCTCCGTGAAAGATGGCCCTACCGGGAATGGACAGTGAAGGATGCCGTTGATGTCTATTATGAGAATGGAGTGTTCCATAACGATGTGAAAAAGATAGATTCGGATACACTATACGCCAACTGGGAAGGGGAGTTCGCAAGATATGCCCAGGACCAGGATGGTCCATTGCTGGTTCAGAACCAATCAAGATTGATATGGGTCCCGGAAGGAGCCATGGAGATCAGTATATTGATGAACTATGATATGATCAGCATACAAGAGAGGACCGTCGGAGATCTGACGTTCGTGGTCGACTACGGGTATGATGGCTCATTTGACTACGAGCATCCCTTCTTGGGATCAAGGCTTTCAGGGGTCAAGGAGGCCACACTGCCCGTGAACCCGTCAGACACTGGAAAATACTGGGCCATAGGTGTCTATGGCCAGGGTTTCAAGGTAATAAGACCGTTCCAGGACCGTGAGTTCATGGAACTGAGGATCGAATATGACATCGGTGTATCAATCCTGATGGACATACCAGAAGAAGGTGATGTCCGGATCACCCCCCCCAAACCGAATTCCATGGTATCTACCTGGAGGGAAGGCAACCCTTCCAGTGAATATCAGGGGGGAGAAATTCTGCTATCGGGAACCATATATGATGTATCCTTGATGAAACCCCTTCCCGATGAGGATGAGGAGGGAATGGATGAAGGATTCCCATGGGGTATAATGGCAATGATCATTCTCCTTGCAATTTCCGCCGCTGGTGGATATGCCTGGTACAAGAAGCGTGGAGTAGTTAAGAAATGAGGAATGAATGAGTATCTATCGGGATGATGGTGGCAGTGACATCCAGTTCTACCCATACTCTAACCAGTTTTACCGATGTTCTTGACGTTCTTGCTCATCAGGATCGACAGGAAGCATATGAGATCGGACCGTTCATGATATCCTTTTGACATATATGATACACTTTTAGGGGTTTGTTATATACACTTCTCTGCCTAAACATGATACAAGTGATACAATGGGGTATAAACGAATCAACACCATCGAGGATCTCATGCAGAATGCCAACCGGGCGAAGATATACTCGACGATCATAAACTACCCCGGGATGAGCTTTACCGACATGAGAATGCTCCTTGGGATCAAGAACGGAACTCTATCCCATCATCTTCTAAAATTGGAAAAGGAAGGTGTGGTACGGTCAAAGAAGATCGGGATATTCAGGAGGTTCTATCCATCGGGAGGAGATGTCCCGAAGGATCTTGAAGAGATGATATTGGAAGTGATCCTGGATAATCCTGGGATCTCACAAACCAGTGTGGCAAAGAGATTGGAGATCACAAGACAGGTTGCAAACTATCACATCAACTCGATGAAAAGAAGGGGTAGATTGATAGTCAGAAAAGCTGGCAGAAGTTCCGAGATATTCATCAGATAGAACACAGCAACGCCATGGATAATGCATCGAGACAGAGATGCATCCGATCGCCCGGGAAGTCTATGCAATATCCGGGTGATCGGGGTGTTTGATCATCTCTTGTTCAATGTGAATGCGCAATTCGTGCATTTCCATAGTTCGAATATATCCTGGCCTCTCGAGAAAGGAATGAGAAATCCCTTTTCACATTTCGGGCAGGGTGGAAAGAAATCCGCCATTTTACCGCCTCCATGTTCTTAAACTTGAAATGGATATTTAATGATTCCTGAGACAGATCACTGGCTGGATCATCCTTGCACGATCTTGGAGATGACGATAATAACAAGTGAGACTATCACAACGGTTATCAAAAGAAGTGTGAGATGGACATGGGGACCTTGTTCCGTATCTTCAAGGGCTCTTATGATACCTTTCTTCCGAACGGTCTGCCATGACCTAACAAGAGAGTACCTTGGTGGTGTCAACGAGACCGCTTCATCATCTTGGTCCATGATATCGACATAAGAATGAAAGTTGATTACTTAACCATTTCCATGGCACTATGTTATAGTAATACCCGATACAATTATTATGGCCCTGCATATACGGCCACATCGAAAAGGAGTGAATCGAATGCCGGTCAAGATAGATGGAATGGGATTGACGATCGATGATGTCGTAGATGTTGCCCGTCATGGGGAGAGATTGGAGTTTTCGGATGACTCGGTGGAAAGGATAGAGAAATGTCAGAAAATGATCGATGCCATGGTGAAAAAAGGCGAGAAGATATATGGCGTTACCACCGGTATCGGAGAACTGGCATCGGTGATCTTGAGCCCGGAACAGGGATTGGAGCTTCAGAAGAAGATCATCTTCTCACATTCGGCATCATTTGGTGACGATCTCCCGGAAGAGGAGGTAAAGGCCGCGATGACCGCAAGGACGAACACCTGGGCAAAAGGCCACTCCGGGCTGAGATTGTCCACTGCCAGGACCTATATGGAAATGGTGAACAAGGGGGTTACACCCGTAGTCTACGAGAAAGGATCGGTCGGTTGTTCAGGGGACCTGAGCCCGCTATCCCAGATCGCAGAGGTCCTTCTCGGCGAAGGTACAGCCACATACAAAGGTGAAAGGCTTGGAGGGGGGGAGGCTCTTCGGAAAGCCGGTCTTGAACCGGTAGTGCCGACGTACAAGGAAGGACTCGCCCTGATCAATGGAACGCAGGTAATGGTCGGCCAGATGTGCCTGATATTGAATGATTCTAGGGACCTGATAAAGAACGGACTCATCGCATCTTCCATGGCCCTTGATGCTCTTCACACTGTGATGAAGCCCTTCGATGAGAGGGTACATGCATTGAGACCTCATAAAGGACAGATCAAGGTCGCAGGCCATCTGAGGAACCTGCTTGATGGATCGGAGATCCTGAAGGCCCCGTCCGGAAAGGTCCAGGATGGATATTCCATAAGATGTACACCCCAGGCATTCGGACCTACGATCGATCTCTGGCACTATGCAAGGGAGACAATAGAGATCGAACTCAACTCAGTGGTGGACAATCCGATATTCTTCCCGGATGAAATGGATCACATCGGAGCAGGAAACTTCCACGGGCAGCCCATCGGCATCGCAGCAGATGTCCTGAAGATAGGGATGGCCGAGATCTGCGACCTTTCCGAAAGACATATCAACAGATTATTGAACCCAACACTCTCAGGCCTTCCGGCCTTCCTTATTGAAGGGGCTGGAATGAACTCGGGTATGATGGTATCCCAGTACACTGCTGCTGTAATGGTTTCGGAGAACAAGGTACTATCACACCCCGCATCCGTTGATTCGATATCCGTTTCAGCAGACCAGGAGGACCATGTTTCAATGGGACCGGTGGCAATAAGGCATTTGAAGGAGATCGATCGCAATACTACAGGGGTCCTTGCCATTGAGATGCTGACAGCTGCCCAAGCATTGGACTTCCACAGACCGCTGAAACCCGGGAAGGGGCCTTTGGCGGCACGCGAGGTCATAAGAGAAAAAGTCGATTTCATGGACGATGATAGATCCCTGCACCCCGATATCAAGGCTGTCGCGGAGCTGATCTCCTCTGGCAAGGTCCTCAAGGCTGTTGAGGATGAGGTCGGGGAACTGACCATCTGAATTGGTGCGTGAACGTTCAAATGGCATGTCCAGTATATCTTTCCTCCATGGAAAATTAAATAAGCCAAAACGATAATACTTCACAAGCTCAACCCTGTCATTAGACCCATGCGTCTAGTGGTCAGGTTTCCTAATAGAGATGTGTGTCAGGTGGGGCAGATGATGATTCGAAAAGAGTTATTGGTAGCCGTGTCAGTACTGATTTTGCTAGGTAGTCCGTTGATCGCCTTAATACCGGTGATCGGTAACACTGCCGGCCTCGAAGCAGATGTAGGCGCTCCGGTGCTTATTACATCTGATTTTATTGTTGCTGATGGCGAAATAAAGGAACTGAACCTTGTGGACTATGATATGGCTGGAGATATAATTGTCAAGAATGGAGGGATCCTCTACGTCAACCAGTCATCGATCCAATTCAACTGTACTGAACATGGTGAATATGGTATCACTGTAGAGAGAACCGGTCAACTCTACATCAGTGATTCGAACATATCCGCACTTGATAAGACCACCATGATCACCTCGATCGATCCCAATGCATTCTGGGATGTATTCTATGGACTGGGATGGTTTTTCGAGTTCTTTGGTTCAGGTGAGATAGACAATACCGACCTGAGCTACATGTACGGAGGACAGGGGAACCAGATAACCACCCTTCCAAGCGGAGTTCAGATGTATAACGATGATATCAGCATCATTGATTCATTCATCTACAACTCATGCAACGCAGGGGTGACCATCATGGATCCAACCATCAATTATGCCTATGGTGTTTCCCCCACACTTGATAATGTGGTGATCTCGAACTCATCCGGATTTGGATTGTTCGTGATGGGTGATGGTTCCGCTCCGTTCATTGTGGATTCAACGATCGTTGGAAATTCAGCAAGAGGAGCCTATTTTTTCATAGGATGCGATGCAGTTGTAAATGATACAACGTTCAAGGACAATGGTAATGACGGAGTATACTTGGACAATGCTGGCCTGGCAGGATATTCGACCTTGACCGCATTCAACAACTGCACATTCACCGGAAACGCCCACGGTTTTGTTCTTGGTCGCGGGGGTGAAACAGCACACGCCTACGACTGCGAGATCAGCAACAATGTATATTCAGGTGTTCGCGATTATCGATATGGTGGCGCACCTTCATCTGCCAGATTCGTCAGATGTGACATAATGAACAATGGCGAATCAGGAGTGAACTACACCGTGGAATCCAGTTCGGCCTATTTCATTGATTGTGACATCTCCGATAACGGCATTCACGGAGCCGTGGTAGATACCACGACCGGTGTCAACTTCGACGATTGTGTTTTCTCCAACAATGCTCAGTTCGGTGTCTGGACCAACGGATCGGCAGACTCACAGGTGGCAAACTCCAGGATCTTCGGCAATCCAGATGGAGGCCTCAGAGCAACAAATGGGTCCCTACCCCGCTTGCTGAAAAATGAGATATATAACTCACAATACGGTGCGCTCATTATCTCATCGAACCCGACATTCGATCAGAATATGATCCGTGACAACGATGTCGGGATCAGGCTCTCCGGAGTAAGCTCACCGAACTTCGGCTCGGGTGACATAGAAAATAACAGGATCGGTGTCTTTGTTCTC
>JAUVCN010000182.1 GCA_030595715.1 Thermoplasmatales archaeon | reverse complement strand
TTTTAAAATAATTTCACTTTTCACACCTGGAAATATCAAATCCATATCTATCTTCAATAATAATCTGATCTGTGGCTTTGCCACCGTGGGTGATGTAGAGGACAAGGAGCTCTGAACCATATCCTCCCGCTTCGAAGATCCTCTCGAAGAATTCATCTTCATCCTCATCATCAAATTCAAAATCTGATTTCTTTTCTGCCTTCTTCACCATTCTCATGAAGTCATCGGTTCCAAAGATGAATTTTTCTTTTAATTCTAAATATATGAATGTCAGATGTATACATCCTTCAACATCTCCTCCATTATTCATCGCCCTCGTTCCACAGAATGGACAATGTATCGATGGAGGATCCATTCCAGAAGGTTGCTGTATATATGCGAACTGTGGTTTTGATATCTCATTTTCATACATTTTCTCACCGACTTCATCAGACTCGGGTCCAACATCCAAGATCAAAGTTCTTATCTCTTCTGGTCAATGGTCATTTTGGTTTTTAATCAATTCCTTATTCATTCCGTTTTGTATCTCATTATCCATTTGTAGAATAAGTTCAAGGAGAATGGAATTTGACAATATCTGACCTGAAAACGGCCTTCTCTCCTCTCATTACAGGTATGTTATGTTCATAGATTGCGATAACAAGGTCCTTGATCTGTTTGACATTCAAGTTCAGCATAACACATTCGATCTTTTTTGGTTCACAGTTTTTCTGGGTGACCTTGAATTCAACATCGGGAACAATACATATGCTCTTCCAAGCCTTGGAATAGTTAACGACCTTCACATGATCCCAGGGGAGGAATATAGCCATATTTCCCATATCCAGATGTCTTGTAAAGAAGATGCCACTTTCATCAAAATAGAAGAAATTCGTATTGACCGGATATCGTCCTCCACCCAACTTCTTGGAGGACCTGAAGATCCAAATGAAATATATGACAACAGGCAATAGAAATAATGTTGAGATTCCAATTGATGGAATGACATATGCCTTCTCTCCAACTCCCAGACCACCGATCAGGACCATTATTCCGATGGCACCCATGATCGAGAATAAAATTTGGTTTCTCATCCCCATTGATACGACCAGACCACTGCTCTTGAACCGGTCCATCTCCGGCATCCTGACCTTATTCAAATTAGGATTCTCTTCCATTACAAGTCTGGCCCTATCAATATCTTTTTTTTCATTCCTTCCCAAGTAGATCAAGAAGCAATGCAATTCAAATAATAAAGGAATCCCCCAAGAATGAGACATTCAATGCTCCGATTCACCAGTCAGATCAGAGATTCTATCCTCTCATGGATAATGGTAAGATCCGAATATTAATAATTCCATGATCTTTTCTTTACATGCCGATTGATTGAGAATGGTTAATATGATTTTGCATTCTGTATCATATAGTGCAAAGTTCCACGACTGAATCCCATCTTTTCCCATTCTACATATGACAGATTCAATATCTTCTCTCTGATCTTTTTATTATCAACCCGATTCAATTTTTGATTTGGTTGGGGCAGGTCCTTTCCACGGTCTGTTGTAAAAAAAGTTGTTGCAATGAAAGCTGTGATCTATCGATCTCTCCGAGCATAAATGTTTTTTACAAGTGATACATTGTTCGGGTGGAGATGGAGATGATCCTTTTCAGATATTTCAAATCAGGTTTTTTCATAGCAACATTGATCATATTTTCCACCTTTTTAGCAGGTTTGAACTCCATCACCGGTCAGGACGATACTATCACCAGGTCCCGATCAGATCCAACTGAAATTCATCAATGGGCCGGATTTGGATATGATTCCCGCAACACCCATTTCAAACCTGATGCATTGGACCAGAACCATGGTAGATTGATGTGGAAGACAGAGATCAATGTTGATGGTCAACCAGTGATCGACAGCAATGGGGTCCTCTACTGCAGTGGTGATCTCGGATTATATGCCGTCAACACCACCACGGGAGAGGTTATCTGGACAGTTCCACACATCAGGGGGAACACTCCTGCTTTGGGATCGGATGGAACGATCTATGCTATCGATAATGCAGAGACCCGAGGAAAGCTCATTGCGGTCAGTCCGGAAGGGGTTGTGAAATGGTCGACCGGATCCCTTGATTCCGTCACAATATTCTCACCCAGTATCGATCATGATGGGAACATCTTATTTGGGAGCTGGAACGGACATATCTATTCCTATTCTCCGGATGGATCCCTGAATTGGGAATACGAGATGTATGGTTATGTTTGGGATTCGTTCTGTTTTGATGAGGATAACAACATATACTTCCTGAGACAGATAAACCATAATCCCGGTTATCAGTTCGATCTGTTATCTCTATCTAAAAACGGATTGTTCCGATTTCAGGAAGAAGTCCAGTCTTCCGCTAATAGTGCAGTCACCATGGATGATAACGGGATCCTGTATTTCACCTCATCATACTATCTTCATGCCAAGAGGTCCACGAATGGACTGAGCAAGTGGGAATCACCGATAGACCACGAATCACGATTACAGCCTTCAACAACTCCTGGTGGAAATATTATCGTAGGAACCCAGAATGGAACGGTCCATTGTTTCGATCCTGATGGGGTGGAATTATGGACATTCAAGGTCGATGAGGCGATCTCCACAAATATCGCGGTGGATGGAAATGGGAATGCATATTTCGGATCCAGGGATCACTTCTTCTATTCTATCGATAAGAACGGATCGCAGAACTGGAAATATGAAACGGGTCATCTTATTGTCGGCTCTCATCCCTGCATCGATGATGATACCAATATTTATATTGGCAGTTATGACGGACATCTGTATTCCTTTGGTGGATGGCGTCCTCCTTCTCCACCATCAAATGTCACTGTAACGAATGGTCCTGGAAATGTGAGATTGACATGGTCCTCTCCACTGGAAAATGGTGGTGCCGATGCTACTGGCTACAGGGTTTACAAGAAGGGTGGATCGGAGTTTGAACTATTGGATGAAGTTACAGAACCTACGATCCTTGATGAGAACCTGGAACCCGGCTCCATGATCGAATATCGAATATCGGCATTGAATGAATTCGGTGAGGGCAAGTTATCGAAGATACTGGTTGGAAATCCCGTAGGTGTTCCTCCACCTCCGGGTCATGTTGAAATTGGCATCTTCGATAGTGCATTGAGCTTCAACTGGTCGATTGCGGCGTGGGATCTACGAAATTATACTATTACCAACTTCAACATCTACAGGAACTATACCTTGCGCAGTGTGATCTCCGGAGGAACACATCATTTCAATGATACCGGGCTAGTCAATGGGGTGAATTATTCCTATCAGATATCCTGTGTTAATATCATTGGTGAAGGAGGAAGATCACCTTTGATCAATGCCACACCTGCCTGGAGTCCCACATCTCCCAGGAACTTCACAGTTATTCCGCGAACCACTCAGATAACCCTTGTCTGGGACACACCTGAAGATGAAAGAGGTCTCCCTGTCCTGGATTACAGTGTCTTCAGAAGAACTGGTAATGGGAATTGGACAGGAATGACGATCACATCCATTACATCGTGGTCGGATCTGCATGTTGTTATCGGAGATACATACGAGTACTTCGTGGATTGCAGGAATGAGATGGGGCATGGTGACAGAACAAAGACCATTTCCGCAACAGTGCCAATGTATGACCCACCTGATCCTCCATCCGGATTGGATTATAATTTTGTCAATAGTAATGAGATCCAAATAAGCTGGGATGAATCAAATACAGGACCCATACCAACCGGTTATGACATTTACAGATTGATGGAGGGGACCCTGTACTTTTCGATAGTTGGAACATTGGACCTTACAACATTTACCGACACATCTGTCATCTCCGGAAGGAATTATACGTACTATGTTGTTGCTTTCAATGCTCAGGGGGATGGCTTACCTTCGGATGATCTTGAAGTATATGTCCCGGTCCAGGAAGATCAGAAGAATGATCCTGATGCATCATCTAACGGATTATTTTTGATACTCGTGATAATTGGAATACTGGGGTGTGTCTTTATCCTGATAACGATC
>JAUVCN010000077.1 GCA_030595715.1 Thermoplasmatales archaeon | reverse complement strand
CGGATTTTCTAATTTACACTTAAATGAGGAAAAATCTGGCTCCAGTAATTGATTGTAGAAGTTGGAGCCAGACATAGGCAAAACTGCTGACATATTATTTCAATGGCGTTTTCCCTTGTCCGGTTGTGCCCGCTTTACAATCAGAAATGAAATAGAATCAAGCGGGCACGACCGGATTCGAACCGGAGACATACAGCTTAGGAGGCTGTCGCCTTGACCAAGCTAGACTACGTGCCCGTGGGTTGGTAGAAATGCGGGAATAGGTCCTTGGATATTATCTTTCCGGGGATGATGATGAGGGCCAGCCAAGTCTCTCCAGTTTCCTGTCCTCTTTGGTCAATCTCTTCAGTTCCCTGTAATGTTCTTTGCAGATGTGAACTTTCCCTCTGCTTCCCTCGGCAATAGATAACCCGGCCTTCGCTATCTTCTTGGTGCTGACAGACCTTTGTGCGGTCTCCTTGCAACCTTTCACATCGCATTCCTTATCTTCGATTCCCTTTCTGGATGCCATATTATCACTCAGTATCTGTATTCATCTGCCCCGAGGTCTTCCATGGACCTGACCGGAATATTTTCCGGGTAATACTTGAGTATCACGATGTCTCCAACTGCCTGGATCCATCTGTACGGGATCAGTATGGAAGAACCATCCTCTACCAGCTTGTCATTGGTCTCTTCAAGGAAAATATTCGAGATTTCCCCACTCTCGGATTCGATCTCAAGACTGGTGACCATTCCGATACTAACTCCCCAAGGTGTGAACACTTCGAGGTTCTCCAGGTTGCTTGCTTCTTCTAGCATTTTATTCCCCCCATTGTTGCCGGGTCCTTATACCCTATCCATGCAGTGGGATTTGAACTTTATGATTTATCATCCTCTTGGATGCTCTCGAATATCTTAAGGTGTTCCTGATCTTCGATATTCATCAACTTCTTGAGCAGGATAATGATGTTCTGTTCATCACGCGAGATCCTTCCATCCTTGAGGGACTCCCTGATAACCGATGAGTAGATACCCTTGAAATGTTTATGTTTCCTGTCGCTTGTCAAGAAATTTTCGCCCTCAAGGAGCTTCATTTCCATCTTGACCTGGGTGGTCATATCCTGGTCCAGCCCAAGTGATCTCTCCAGTTCATCAAGGATGTCCTGTTCATCATCCGTGATCTTTCCATCCCTCAAAGCAACTTCAACTATCTTCCTGTAAACATCCATCTTGTTCATTGGGGTATTCAGGTCCATTTTGTTCCCGATGATCTCTTCTTGAAGTTCCCGATGTTCCTGCTCTGAGATACCAAGTGAATCCCTTAGCTCCTTGAGCAGCGCGGACTCTTCCTTTGTAAGGATGGAATCCTCCCAGGCCTTTTTCAGAGCGTTCATGTAGATGTCCTTGGCGCCGTGGACACTACTTTTCTTGGGTTTTGGTCCCTTTGATTTTTCCACGGAGATATTGTAAGGAGTGTATACGTTGCCATCCTGGAGGTCCATAAGAAGCTGTATCGGGCTCTTTCCCACCTGATATGTAAAACAGAGCTCGGAAAATGTGGTCTCTTTCTCGGAACCGTCACTCTCCCTGATCATGATCTCCCTCTTTGCCAGGGCTTCCCATATCCTCCTTGCAAGGGCTTTACCTTCGAACGTCAGATAATAGACCTTTTTTCTCTGCCTTCCGCCTTTGACATGAGATACCTTCGTTTCCACGAGTTCATCGGTGATAAGCTTCTTAACGGCCCTTGGGACATGTTTCCTTTCTATCCCGACACCATTGGCAATACCAGCCTGAGTTATTCCATCTGGAGCTTCAAAATCCTCCTCGAATGGTATGAACTCATAGAGATGAAGTGTTACCCTTTCATCCACCGTAAGGCTGATCTTCTTACCCATCATTTTGAAGAACCACGTTACAAGTATTATTAAATTACCATAAGATACAACATTTGAAAAAATGATATATTGGACCTACTTTTCACCTCTTCCCTCACGTTCCATGATAAGGGCCCTCTTCCTTCCATCTGCCCTCAGGATCATGGCCTGCCTCTCCTTTTCGGCCGCGATCTTGTCCTCGATCGCCGCTTTCACGGGTCCCACCGGATCGATCTCCTTGATCTCGGTTCTGACGATGGTGATCCCGAACGGATCTGCCTCTTTCACCATCTTCGATTTGAACTCCCTGTTCACCGATGCCTGATTGCGTATAAGGCTTTCAAGATCATGAGATAATACGAGTTTCCTCAGTGTGGAATGTGCGATGTGTATCAGTGTTGTCTTGTATTTTTCAACCTTCAGCAGTGAGAGGTCGGGTCTGTCAAGTTGATACTGTATCAATGCCTCTATTACGGTCGGGGATAGGTCCGATGTCATTACTTCCTGTCGGCCCATATCGATGGTCTGAAGTCTTCTGTCTGCCCTGTATACTTTGGACACAAAAGGTGCTACCATATGCAATCCCGGTCCCAGGTTCTTGATGAAACGTCCAAGTCTCATGTAGACTCCAGTCTCATATTCCTGAATAATGATCATTGAACTGGCCAATGCCCAGATGATGAGAAGACCGGCTAGAAGGCCGATGGCGGTTATAAGGGCAATTTCGAGCATTTCCATCCAGTTCACTCCACTTGATACTCGAACGTGGACCAATATTATATAGTTGGTTCCATTCGCCTATTCATCAGGTTCGGAAACCGGGTCTGCATGCGGGGAAATCCTTAAAAAGGAGTCCCTGTATTAGCGGTCGCTCCCCGATATACTGGGTAGCAAACTCTCTCTGTGCCAAAACTGCGAACGTGGGATGTCCAATGTCGGAGTATCTTGTGGAACTTGAAGATAAAAGGAACAAGCTCAATGGCGAAGCTGAGGCTCATCGAAAAAAGCGAGATAGGCTCAATCAGGAGACCAAAAGGTTCGCTGAGAAAAGAGACCAGCAAAATGCTCAGGTTAAAAAACTTCTCCAGGAAGCAAATAGGTTCAAGGAGAAGCGTGATGAGCTCAATGCCAAGGTCAGGGAAGAAAAATCCACAAGAGATGTACTTACCAAGGAATATAATTCTTTTAAGGGTCAACTCGATAAGATCAAGAGGAGCAGGATGACCTCATCCGATGAGTTCTCCCTTTCAAAGCTCATGAAAGAATTGAAGGGTCTGGAATACAAACAGCAGACATCGGTCCTTGAAGCGGATAAAGAGAGGGGACTCGTTGAGAGGATGTCCCATATCAAAAGGCAGATCAAACAGAAGGAGAAGGAAATGGAGGGCAATGAGGAGACAAAAGAACTCGTTGCCAATGTCAGGGAAGCTAAGAAGAATATGGACGGGTCCCATCAGCAGGTCAATGAATACGCTGACCTTGCCCAGAAAGAGCACGATCAGATGATCGATCGTTTCTCCCAGTCTGATAAGATAAGGAAAGAAGCGGACAGCTCACAGGAGAGTTTCGTTGCTTCCAAGGTCAGGGCCGATGAGGAGCACAAGCTTCACATTGAACATATCCATCTGGTCCATGATATGGACAAGATCGTTTTCGGGCTCAGGCAGAAGAGGAGGACCCAGGAGAGAAGGCCTGGCAAGAACCAGCATCAGGGTCCATCAACCGGAAAGATGGAAGCCGAGAAGATCTACGAGAAGTTCAAGCATGGAGACAAGATCTCCACAGAGGACCTCATGCTTCTTCAGAAGTTTGGTTTCCTCTGATATATGAATTGTAGAAGGCCGAGATAAGTTCCATCTCAACCGACCATGCCTTCAATTCTTTATCGTGCAGTGAAACCTTCATCTCGGCGATGGATATGTTCGATCTGTAATCCCCTGAAGGGAATCCACCTATCAAACAGATGACATGTACCGTTTCGTCATTCACTTTCACGATCTCCTTCATCTTCTCATAAGCATTGATCCGGTCCCCTTCATGATGAAGACCGATGATAATGATCTTCGCCCCATCCGGTCCACTTTTTTTCACCTCTTCGAGAACATCGGCAAGCTTCATCGTATGTCTCAATTTGATCAAAGGGTCGTTACCCTGGGGTACACTGCCGGATCTGAACAGTTCCTCGAACAGGCCGTAATACCTGTTGTAGTTCTTGGGCAATCTTGTTTCAGGGGATACTGTGATCAGTTCATCATTTCTGGTATGGACATAGAGATGGAGGCCACCATCGATATTGAGCATGGACTCAAGTCCCAGAAGGAGGAACTGGTGAACGATGTCAGGTCTTCCCCTTCTGTTCCTCTCTTCGTGGTCCTTGAATATCGAATGGTGAAGCGTGGAATCAAGTAGGACCTGGGATGGTCTTTTCTTCCTCTTCCTTGCATTGACAACAACCGATGGGTGGGACCAGTATCTCTCAGGTACCATCTCTATTTCCGTATCCACCAGGACAAGACTCAGAAGGCTTCCACTATCCTTTTCCAACCTTTCCATAATATCACCTGTTGATGTCTTTTCCCTCTTTCATAATATCAAGGACCTCGAAAAGGTCTTCTGCCACATAGTTTGCCTTGTTCGCCCATTCATCGGCCCGTTCCTGGACCGCGATGAGTATGGTCTTTACACCTGCAGAATTACCAGCCTGCAGATCATATATGTAATCGCCGATGAATGCCATCTGATGTGGTTCGATCTCGTAATGGGAAAGGACTATATTGATGGCTTCGGGAGATGGTTTTGGTTTCGCATCTTCCCTTGAGATGAGCATGTCAAATTCCATGCCCAGTATCTCGAGAGTTCTTTTGGAAGCTTCTTCGGAATTCCTTGTGATCACGACAACCGTTATCCCGGCCTCCTTGCAATAGGATAACAACTCCTTGGCACCTGGCGCGAGTTCCGCATTTTCCGCTGCTGATATCTCCTTATCCTTGAGCATCCCCATCAATCGATCTCTTTCTTTTTGTGGTAAGGACATAATGTATCCAAGTGTGTCTCCTCCGGGAATGCCCAGCTCGTTCCTGATCATCTTGAAATCGAGTTTCATCTTGACCAGGGTTCCATCCAGATCGAATCCAATGACCTTGATTGATCTCATTTACGATCACCTTTTAAGAGGAGTCGTTCACTCTATGAGCTAGACCCCATATAATCATGTTCATCAACAGAGCATCCACTTGTCCGATCTATCAGGAGATCGGTTCATATTCCATATCTATCACCCTGATCTGGATGTCAGACCTCCCCCCCCATCTGTGGATCGATGGTTCCCCAGCGATCGAGACCATGGAACCGGGGCTTATGGAATCGATCAGTTCACCCTTGTTGAAATATATACACTTGATGTTTGATCCGCTCTCTTCAATATTGAACTTCAGGTGTTTTCCTTCGCCAACCGTGGTCAGACCATGCCCGATCATGGCATCTCCGATCGAGATGATCGGTGATGAGTTCGCGGTACCAAAGGGGCGGAGTGATTCGAGCCCTTCAACCTCCGATCCGGTCAATTCATCAGGAGAGAGGCAAAGGTCGATATCGATAACAGGGGTGAAATCCAGGTCCGGATATCTTTCCAGTGTATCTTTGATCAAACCCTCTCTGACCTTTTCGATATCTTCGGCTCTCAGTGTCAATCCGGCAGCTCTTTCATGACCCCCATGTTCCAGGAGAAGGTCGGATACTGATGAAAAAGCACCTATCAGATCGAAACCATTCGGCGCTCTTGCGGATCCCTTTGCCAATCCATCATCATCGATGGAAAGGACTGCAACAGGACGTGCAAGGTCGTTCATCACTCCATTGGCAGATATCCCGATGACACCCGGATTCCATCCTTTTCCCGCGATCAGTATGAAAGGATCCTTCATAACTCCAGTTCTTTCGATCTCGGCATTGATCTCTTCAACAAGTTTGTTGCCTACGCTCCTTCTTCTGAAATTGAGATTGTTCAGCTGTCTGGCGAACAGATCTGAATCCACCCTGTCCTCTGTTAAGAAGAGTTCCAGGGCCATGTCAGGATCTCCCATACGTCCGGCAGAATTGACCCGGGGTGCCATCTTGAAAGAGATGTCGGTGGCGGTTGGACCTTTTATCCTATCAATGTTGCTTTCTCTCATCAAAGAACATAGGCCCATATTCCTGGAATCCCTCAACTTCTCGAGGCCGAACTTCACAAGGGTCCTGTTCTCATCGACAAGGGGGACAAGGTCCGCTACTGTTCCAAATGCGACGAGATCCAGCAATTCCCTGGCGTCAACGAGTGATACATCCTTCATCTGAAGTGCATGGGCAAGTTTGAATGCCACCCCCACACCGGCAAGTTCACTGAAGGGATATCCGGAGTCTTTCGATTTGGGGTCGATCACCGCTGTCGCATTCGGGATCTCATCTCCAGGTTCATGATGGTCCGTGATTATCAGGTCAAGTCCATATTCTCTCGCTGTGTCGGCTGCTTCGAATGCCTTGATGCCGCAATCGACCGTGATCATCAGATCTATATCATTCCCGGCCGCTTCTTCGACCTTTTGCATGGAGACCCCATATCCCTCGCCATATCGGGATGGTAGATGATGTGAGATCCTTTCATTGCCGAACGATGGTCTGAGGGACCTTACCATCAAAGCCGTGGATGTGATCCCATCTGCATCGTAATCTCCATGGATGATTATCTTTCCATCTTTTTCCAGGGACCTTCCTATTCTATCCACAGCTTTTTCCATGTCTTTGAAGAGAAAGGGATCGTGCAGGTTCCTTAGGCTCTGATGCAGGAATCCGTAGACCGCATCGTAGGTCCTGTATCCACGGGCAACCAGGACCCTTGAGGAGAGGAAACCACAACCAAACTCATCGGAGATCCTTCTAGCGACCTCAATGTCCTCCTCCCTGTTCCTCCAGGTCTTCTGATAGTTCGTTAAGGATCCCTCCATCATCAGACGATTCCCCGGAGCATAATATAAGAGATAATGAGGGAGTATGGCGAAACTAAAGGATCTATTTGTCCTTGATCTTGAAATGGAACTTCAGGTAAATGGGCCCCTGGACATCCACTTTCTTCTTGTGGCTCAACATGTAGTAGAGTGCCTTGGAGCTCATTTTCATGTTGATGCCTTCCAGGTCCTTGATCTTCTCTATCTTCTTTCCGGTCCTGCCTTTTTCCAGTGATCTCTCTATCTTCCATGCAGCATATCTGGAGAAGGCCTTTACGAAGGTCTTGTTGGTCCTGTATGCTCCTTTTTCTTCCATGGACCTGGACGTTGATGGTGGAACTCCTATCACATTACCCTCATCTATCCATATCTCATTGAAAGCGCCCGGTCCGCAAAGGCCCATGTCCTCGACAGCCTCTTTGAGGATGATCTCCGCTGCCTTACCCTTGATCCGAAGCTCCCTGGCCCTGTCCTCGCTGACAAGGAACCTTCCATAGTCGGATCGGACGAGGAGCCCCTTCCATGCTGTCTTCTTGGGGGTCTTCTCACATTCCTTCATCTCCCGGTATGTCGTATGGATGGCCTGGGCGATCTCCTTTCCAAAATCCGTTTGCGGCCTTCTGATATGTTTCAATGAATTTCCGATCTCTTCGTTCGTCAGGTTCCAGGCCGCATAGAACTGCGGGTAGAGAAGCTGCCTCACATCCGGATATCCATGTCTGTACATCAGTACCCTTTCAACACCGATGTCCGCAATGAACACCGATGCATCGATGCTTCTCTTTTCCAGAGCTTTATTGCTTACCATTCCACAGGTTCCCAGTTCCAGGTCCTTTCCGAATATCTCCACCTCGGACCCCTCTTCAAAGAATGGGAATGGGTAACTCTTCTCCTTGAAAGTGATATCTGTGAGAGCAAGGTTATCGAACATCTTCCTGAGGACGGACATTCCCTTATCAAGGTCCATATCCTTGGAGGCTATGGCTATCGAGAGTATGTTGTATGTCTCGATATGTGATGAATCGAGGTTTGGTTCCCTTCGGAACGCAGTGGCCAGCGTGAACAATCTCAAGGGAAGCTTGTCCCTGTTGTATGTGGCCTCGAGCGTTGACAGCCATGTCGTTGGCATGAAAGACCGCAAGGTCAGGTTTCCGGTCTTTGGATCTCCCCTTTTCAGTTCAGGTATGATGTTCATGAGATCGATGGCATCCCTTACCTTGAGATCGAGCTCATCTCTCAGCATGAACATCAGCTCCTCACCGCTGGTATCCTCATCAAGCGAGTCAAGTATGTTCCACAGTTCGGCTCTGTCCAGTGTCGGGAACCTTTCTCCTATTCTCTTATCCACATCAAATGATGGCGCCAGGGGTTCGGGTCTGATCCAGGAAAGATGGTAGATGGAATCCTTGAAGACAGGATACAGGTCGCCTGTAAGGTCCTTGACCTCGCTCTTCTGGACGAAATATGACGTATAGATCTCATCGAACCCTGCTCCTATCAGAAGTTCCCTCATCTCCTTTCTTCCTTCGGAGATGGGGTGTGGATGCCCGATTCCAGAAAAATAATTGACAACATCCTTGTCCCTCTTCTCATCAAGGGAACCCTCTTTCACTCCCTTTTCTTTATTCTCAGACATATTGTTCACCTTCTTGCTCTCATTCCGCTCAAAGCAACCGTGATCTCTCCCAATGTCCTGTCAAGTGATGCCCTTGCAGCATCCTGTTTTCTCTTCAATTGGATCATTCCGGATGGGTAGATCAAACCTTCCACCAGGGAAAAAAGGTCCTTCATTCTCTCATAGCTCATCAGGGCACCATCAGGGTCGTTATTCAACAATCTGTTCAAAGCTATCCTTCTCAACTCCCCGATCGCGTCACATGCACCGAGAGAATAGGCCCTCTCGGTAAGTCCCACTTCCTCCGGTATCGGCATCTCGATCCCTCTCACCATCCTCGAGAGGAGTATGGCCTCGGCAAGTTCTGTCAATGAATCCTCTATGAACGGATATCTGGATATCCTTCCATCCCGAACCCCCTGGATGATCTCCTCCGCATCCTTCAAGAGTTCATCCTCATCGATCTTTCCACCCTGGACCAGGGTAGATATCCGATCCCTGCATATCTTGATCAGGTCCCTGGATGATCTATAGGCTTCCTCCCGTACCCGCTCCTCCTCATCCAGTGTTTCCTTGATCGATCTCCTTATAGACTCGATATCTGCCATGTCGCAAAATCAACTATCAGATCGTATAAATAATTGGGGTCATCCTTCACGAAAAGGGGATATCGATCATATTCTTGTTCTCATCAATGCCACCGGGGATGATCTGATGGGTTTTATTATTGCCATATAGGTGGATCCAAGGCTCAGGCCGAGGGTGACGGCAAGAGAGATCGCGATCAACTGAGGAGGAATGACCGGTTGAACGAAGAAGATACCTCCATCTCCTCTCTCTATCAGATATGCTGCCAGGTTCACAATGAAGGGAGTGCCAAGGAAGAGGGCCGCTATCCAGGAGATCATCCCGATCATTGCTCCCTCCACAAGGAATATCTTGAGGATCTCTCCTGTGGAAAACCCGACCGCCCTCAGGATGCCTATCTCCTTTCTACGCTCCTTCACAGCGATCGCCATTGTATTGTACATGATGAAGAACGCAACCAGGAAAACGATCAAGGAGGTGATCATGAGATAATTGATCAGTGAATTCCTTGCTCTTTCGGATAGTTCAGAATCGAGTTGGAAAGTCTCGAACATGTCGATAGAACCTGGTATTGAACCCTGTAACAATCCCTGTTTTTCCGATGTCCCGATCTCGTTGATCACTCCGAACAGAAGGGACGAAGTTAGTAGAAGGAACGCAACCGTCAACGAGATGGTTACGATCATCGTCAACGACCTTGTCCTCTCCTTGACCAGGTGGGACATCGAATATGTAGCAGGGTTGAACATGGGCCTATCCATTTATCCCTTCACCACCCTCTTCTTCTTTTTCACCTTTTCTTCATCGGAAAGGTGTACCATTCCGGATCTGGAATGGGCCTTGCCCTTGACCACATGGCCGTCCCTCACCTTGATCATTGATCTTGCCCTTCCGGCCACTATCCTGTCATGGGTGGCAAGAAGCATGGTCTTCCCCTCATCATTCAGCTCCTTGAACAGAGATACTATTTCTCTTGCAGTCTCCGAATCGATGTTCCCCGTGGGTTCATCTGCAAGGATGAGCATGGGATCGTTGATCAGCGCCCTGGCAATGGCCACTCTCTGTCTTTCCCCTCCGGAGAGCTTTCCGGGAATGTGGCCCATTCGATCTTTCAATCCCATTCTCTCAAGCAATTGAACACCCCTTTCAAAGGGAGGGTCCTTATCGAACATTACCGGGACAAGGACATTTTCCAGGGCTGTAAGAGATGGGATCAGGTTGAAGAACTGGAATATGAATCCCACATTGTTCTTCCTGAACTGCGCTCTCTGTCCTTCGTTAAGGGATGATATCTCCATTCCCTTGATGTGGATGGTTCCGGAATCAGGGCTATCGAGCCCTCCTATCATGTTCAACAACGTTGTCTTACCGGATCCCGAGGGGCCCATGATGGCAACCATCTCACCTTCTTCGATCTCAAGGTCCATTCCGTTCAGGGCATTCACCGTGGAATGTCCCATGTTGTATCTTTTCGTTACGGAGTCCACCTTAATGAACGGTCCATCATCCATCTCTTAGCACCTCCAGGGGAGAACTTTGTGTCAATATGAAAAGTGGTAAAGAGGACCCCAACAGGCCGGCTCCGGTACCTATCAGCAGGGATAGAACGATCGTACTAGGATCGAAGGAGAATGGGAATCCGATCCCATCCGAGAACAATGAGACGTTGACCCGGTCCAGGATCGGAATGCAGGCCATTCCCAGAAGGGTTCCGATGAGGATGCCTCCATAGAGGATGATCGAGAGGGAACCTGCCACCAGCGTGGCGACCTTTGGAAGCGATATTCCTATGGCCCGAAGGGTTGCAAGTTCCTGCTTCCTTTCAAGAACGGTGATAATGCCCGTATTGGCAACGACGAGGACCATCAATGCCATGCATAGTGCGGAGATCAGGTAGACCCAGTTCTCCATCACACCCTTTACCTCGTAGAGCTCTTTCTGTTCATCGGACGGAACCCCGATGTCATCCTCGAAGAAATCGGAAAACCCCTGGTCCATGGACATGAAGAGAACGAAAAGGAATGATAATGCGGCTATAGATGAAAGGGACATTATCGTCCTGGACCTGTTCCTCCAGACATCTCTTGAAATGTATGTGATGGGTCCAAACCTCACATTCCTGTTAGCACTGGCTCTTTCCTTCCTTGAAATGGACCTCAGTGAGGTAGACCTCTTTTCCATCCGATCACACTCTTTCAGGAGTCGATATCAGAGTGTCCTTATCGGCGATCCTTATTCCCCCTTTCCCGATCTTGAGGGGTCTCATATGCTCATCGAAGTCGCTTCCCCTCATTTTCTCCACTACAATGGCCCTGACCCTTGCGCCCCTTACTGTGGTGTTCAGGAGCCTTATGACCCCTCTTGAAAGATACGATTCAATAGGGACTGGTCCTCCATAATCTTCTGTGATCAGAAAGGATGTGATAGGTGGATGGAACTTATCCGTATCTTCCTTCTCGGAGAGCAGTTTCATCAGTGAAAGGATCCTGCGTCTGGCCATGACCGGGTCAGGTTCCAGTGCCCTGATGGATGTCGTGGAATCAAGAACGACCCTCAGAGGTCGTATCTTCATGATCTGATCGGGTAGTTCGGTCTCCAGGAAGGATAAAGAGGTTACCTCTCCCTCATGGAGAAGATCCTCCGGTGAGAGGTCCATTATCCTTATGCCATCTGAATCAAGGTCCAGTTCCTTCATGTTGGACCTGATCTCGTAATGGGGTTCATCCAGGGTGATGTATAGCGCATTCTCTCCTTTTTCCACGCCTTCTTTCAGGAACTGCCACGCAAGGATCGATTTTCCCGATCCAGGTCCGCCGATCAGGGAATATGGTCTCCCTGCGACGATCCCACCATGGAGCATACTGTCAAGACCTGGAACTCCCGTTGTGATCTTTCTGATCCGCCTCAGAGTATTCCCTCCTGGGTCATCATGCAAAAAGGCAACCTTCACGATTAAACCCTTTCGGTGGGTTGGGGGGATGTTATCAATACTTCCAGATTAAATATGAACACAACAATTCCGTCAGTATGGGCGTGAATGCGGATACGGGTCCTTTGAAAGGAGATCGGATGACACTTCTGGCGTTATTCTCGATGATGATCTTCGGAAGTGCGTTCTGGACCCTTGTTCTGGCCCTGGATGATATTCCACCCATTACACTGGCATTTCTTCGAGCTTTCATTGCAGCGGTCTTCATGATGCTCATGTATCTATTCCTGGGCCTTGTCCTTGGAAGGAAGGGATGGTTGAAGAAGGAGAGATTCCTCTATGCTGGATTGAAGGATAGAAAGAATATCGTCTTGGTCATCGGAACCGCATTCTTTGGCATGGTCCTTCCGAACATCATGCAGAATGTGGGAATGTTGATGATGGACCCATCCTCTACCTCATCCCTTGCATCTCTGATCCAGGGCATCGGACCGATCTTCACGATCTTCCTGGCATGGATATTCCTGAAGGAGAGATTGGGAATTTGGAAGATCATCGGTCTTCTGATAGCGATCCCCTGTATGATCGTGCTTACAATTTATACCAAAGAGGGTTTATCGATAGGTTCGGATGCAGCCATTGGAGGCATTCTCAATCTATTGACCGCCATGTCGTATGCTGTAAGTGGGATCCTTCTGAAAATGGTCCTGAACAAGGGAGCGGATCCAGTCTCCCTTCTTGGCCTGAATTCCGCATTCGGAGCGCTTCTCCTCCTTCCGATAACCCTTGGAGTGTGGATACTTTCCATAGAGGAACCGATCGGATATTTCTCCATCAGCTTGACAAGCGGGCTTTCTCTATTCTACCTGTCTGTATGTGTTTATGCTGTAGCTGCAATAATATGGTACAAGGTGATCCGTTCGGGGGACCTTTCAAGGGTTATATTCTTCATATTCCTCCTGCCGGTGTTCTCGGTTCTTCTCGGATACCTTCTCCTGGGTGAGAGACTAGAGGTTGTTCAGTTACTGGCAGGAGGTTTGCTCCTCTTCGGTATCTGGGTCTCCCAGAGGTCGAAAAAGGATAATAAGCCCCAACCCCTTCGACCACCCAAAGTGTAAGGTGGGGTGAAAATGAGATCACATCGTTGGTTGATAGCGTTCATAGGTTTGTTAATTGCACTGCCGATCCTTCCAGTATCAATGGGAGAGGACGATACGGTGTTGGCCCCGGATCCTCTGTTCGACCCCCAGGCCGGACCCGATGTACCTGTATGGACGGTGGGGGATCATTGGAATTACACAACAGATATCGAATATGATTATTTGGGGTTGGTCACGATCAACCTTGCAGGATGGTTGAACATCAGTGTCGTCTTGATCACTCTGGACTTTTTTTCTGATGGGGTCCCGGTCTACATTGCCAATATAACGGGTAATATATCTGCCGAGGAGACCATTCCATTTATCGGTGATATCAATATTTACATTGAACTGTCAGGGTATATCTGGACCAAGGCCCAGGACCTTTCGGTATATCGGTCTATCCTGAATGCTTCTGTCTCTGGAAACGTTCCAAGTATCAACGGGGATTACCCATTCGGGTATGAGTATTCCCCCCCACTCGAAGAATATGATTTCCCCCTCGTACCGGGAGATACATGGAAGGTGAACACATCTGCGAGACTTCCTTTCGGAGCATCAGGGGACCTTGTACCCATACTTCAGAATATGTCATGCGGGGATCCCAGATCATTAACGGTCCCGGCAGGGTCATTTCAGGTCCTTCCTGTTTCTGCCAACGGGAACGAGGTCCTTTTCTACAACTCGACGGTTGGAAACACCGTATTCAGGTCCTATTCCGTCGACGACATCGCGGAAGGAATGGTCATACCATTTGAACTGACATCTTATGGGAGGATCGCTCCCGAGATCGATGTTGACCTCACCGTTACCACCGAGCAACATGTTGATGCCGGCTCCTCTTTCAGTATCCATGGTGAGGTTTCTGAATCCAATGTGGCCGTGAATATCTTCTTTCCCGATGGGACCATTGCGAAAACAGAGTTACTGATCCTGGGCGATAAGGATTTCGACGTTGATCTTATAGCCCCAATATATCCAGATGACACTCCCACTCTGATCGATCATGGATCCTTCGGTATCTTCGCATCGGTCAACGGGATCAAGGGGATCGGAGTTGTAACAGTTACAACAAAAGCAACAGATCTGGAATTGAAAGCCGGTTCCCTCACCTTTGAAGTGGCAGGCAATGGTACGATCGATGACACGGTTTCGGCAAGGATGGAGATATTCAACCCCTCCAATTTCAAGGCGGAGGGATTCAGTGCCATTTTGGATATCCCACAGGTTGTACCGTCAGTGATCAATTATTCCAACATCAGCCTGGATGGAAGGTCTTCCATGGTCATATATTATAATTTCACAGTGGACCTACCCATAACATATTTTGGAAACTTTACCGTCGATTCTCTCGGGCAGATCAAGGAATACAACGAGACCAACAATGTTGCAAGGGCTAATTTCACCGTTTTGATAAGACCAGCGATAGTATGGGAGCTGTCGCATGATGAAGGTAATATCACCGTCGATGAAGGTGAAGATATTCAATTCCATGCAAATGCGGTAAGAGGATCGAATGACCTTGTCGGTCAATGGTATCTTGATGATGAGTTCGTCTCAA
>JAUVCN010000086.1 GCA_030595715.1 Thermoplasmatales archaeon | reverse complement strand
GAACGAGGAGAGTCAAGTATCGATGCAAGACCTGGTGATCCAAACTGGGTCGGTACTATCAGATTGGGAAGGGAGGAAACATCCATGGGAAAGAAGGTCTTATTCCTCGTATCTGACCCCGTGAACATCATCATTACAGGCCTCTTGATACTGTTGATCGTTATCTCATCGATGGCCCTTTGGAGATACTTCGATCGGGATATTATCACCCATGTTGATATTGAAATGGACGATGATCAAAATTAGATGATATCGGAAATGAAGACCCTTATTGCCAATGCTATGAGTATAAGTCCAGCCACTATCTCGGCAAGGTTGTCCAGATGACCTCTCAGTCTATTCCCTATCATTACTCCTATCAAGGAAAGGAGGAAAGTGACCGATCCGATCACCAGCGCAGGAACGATTATAGAGGTTCCCAAGAATGCAAACGTGAGGCCGATAACGAATGCGTCGATGGAGGTGGCCAATGCAAGCATGATAAGGAACCAATTTCTCAAGGGTCTGCATTCTTTTTCCTTCTTCCATCTCTTTACAGCTTCGATTATCATCCTAGATCCTATCACAACCAGGAGGATAACCGCGATCCATGTTCCCAGGAAGAAGAAAATTTCCTGTGAAATGTGTCCCAACATCCAACCGATCACGAACATGGAAAACTGCGCCAATCCGAAAATGGTTCCTACTTTAATGGAAAGTGTTACCTTTGACCTATCATCTGTCATTCCGCATGATACAGATGCTGCGAATGCATCCATTGCAAGGGATACGGCTGTGATGAACACATAGAGGATGATCATGAGAAACTCCTTTCAACTCGATTATTTTACATGGTCAACTCCGTTTAGATTAATTATCTGTTCCTCCTTGTATGGACGATGAGAATTGCACATATTTCCGACCTTCATGTTTCAAGCGGATATTTCGTACCTGAATGGGCAGATAGATTGATCGATGAGATCAACAATGGAAAGGTCGATCTGATCGTTATCACAGGTGACCTTACAATGGATGGTCATCTACATGAATATGAAATGGCAGTTGAACTCCTTGACAGGTTCGGACCGACAAGATTCATTGTTCCTGGAAATCACGATTCCATGAATGGAGGATACGAGGTGTTCGAAGAGCTCTTCGGGACCCGAAAACCATTCTTCGAGAACGATGAAGTGGCAATAATAGGCATGGATTCAAGTGAACCTGATATTCATGATGGGAAGATAGGAAGACATAATTACCCGATAATCCGGGAAAAGGTAAGCAAGGACAAGGTCACCATCATGGCACTTCATCACCATGTGATCCCTGTTCCAAAGACCGGAAGGGAATGGAATATCCTGTCCGATTCCGGAGATGTTCTCTCGCTGTGTGTTGACATCAAACTTGACCTGGTCCTTTCCGGTCATAGACACCTTCCATGGGTATGGGAACTGCAGGATACCTATTTTGTAACAGCAGGAACCGCATGCACAAGGAGATTGAAGGGCAGGTCCTATCCATCTTACAACATGATAGATATCAATGATGGGATGATCCGGCTCGATCAGATCAATTTGCTGACAGGCGAGAAGAAAAGGATGATGGACAAGTTGCGGAATCCTCTACCGGATCAATAGGACCCCGATCCTCGGTCATGTGATAGTAACTATTGGAAATATTTTGAAACTTTCCTTACTTTTTGTGAGCTCCTGGGATCGAGAACCAACAATCCGTCCGGAGTATCAACGACAATTATATCGGACAATCCCACGATCGCTATCCTCCTTCCAGTTTCGGATCTGACGAGAACGTTCTTCGAACCCTCCAGTGAAAGCCTTGGGCTCTCTTTCGACCCTCCATCGATCTCCTTCATAGATTCCCATGAACCCACATCCGACCAGATGATATCCGTTGGAACCACCCTTACCTTGCTGGACCTCTCCATCACAGCATTATCTATGGAGATCTGTTCCGTTCTGTTATAGGCCTTCTTCATTTGATCTTTATTACGGGGGTCAATGCCCCTGAATGGTTCGATCACCAAAGGACAGCATCTTTCCATTTCAGAAAGGAGCTCCCCGGCCTTCCAGAGGAACATACCCGAGTTCCAGAGAAATCTTCCTGACGAAAGGAATTCGTTTGCCGTCTTCAGGTCCGGTTTCTCTCTGAAAGATCTCACCTCATGGATGCCTTCCATCAATGATCTTCCCAATCCGATGTAGCCATACCCTGTTTCCGGCCTGTCGGGTCTGATCCCGAAGGTGAACAATCCGCCGTGCTCGTTCAGCCCTTCTATTGCAATATCCATCAGATCCCAGAACTTCTCCGTTTCCGGTATCAAGTGATCCGCAGGCACCGTCAGAACGATCTCATCAGGATCTGCCAGCATCGAACCAACTGCGCATGCTGGTGCGGTATTCATCCTCCTATGTTCACCGATCATGTTCCGGATCGTTAATTCCGGTATCTCCTTCCTTGTGAGATCGATATGGAGATCCGATGTCACGATAATGATATCTTCCGGCGGGATCCGGAACTTAAGACGATCGAACGTCTGTCGGATCAACGATCTATCACCGAACAGTTTCAAGAACTGTTTTGGCTGCTCGGACGTTGACATCGGCCAGAACCTCTCACCGGACCCTCCCGCCAGTATGACAGCTTTCATGATCATTACCCGATCTTACCAATGGACTATGAATATATAATCCCAGCTATAGAAAAAATAATTAATGAACGGAATGACGAAACCAAGAAGTTCAACTCATTCAATCCAATCTTCCTAACCCCACTTCAATCCAGTTATTGGGCTATTTATTATTTAAAATGATTATTTGAAGGATTTTCCATTTTCATTATAATATTTATATATTTGCATGGCATTGATGCATTGCATAGGGTGAGATCATGACCATGGAGGGCGAAGGCCAGGTAAGGGGACATATAATTCAAGCGCTAAGGTCCAATTCCAAAGGAATGACCATCACCGATATATCACGCAAGATCCACCTTAACAGGAACTCCACCGCCAAATATCTGGAGGTCTTGAGGGTAAATGGTCAGATAGATATGGCGGCCGTGGGGAGAGCAAAGGTATTCTACATATCACATCGTGTCCCGATATCTGCCCTTCTGAACTTTTCTACCGACCTCATACTCGTTCTGGATAGCTCCATGGGAATAATCGATGTGAATGATAATTTCCAGAAGACATTCAAAGTGAAAAAGGAGATCTTGCTGGATGTGGGTCTGCAGACCTCCAATCTCCCGATCTTCAATACCAGAGAGAGCATTGCAAAGATCAAAAGAGCTATCAAAGGGAAGGACTCGATATTCGAAATGAAGATCCTCTTGAATAGCGAATACCAATATTTCAGGGGGAAATTGATACCGTCGACCCTTGGTGATGGTAATAATGGCGTGACGATCATCATGGAAAACATCACAGACCAGAAACAGGCTGAAGATAACTTGAGGAAAAGTGAGGAGAGATACAGAGAACTGATCGAGAATCAGGGTGAGGGAATTGGCATGGGCGATGAGAACGACCTATTCATCTTTGCCAATCCTGCTGCCGAGAGGATAATGGGCGTGGGACCCGGGAAATTGATAGGGATGTCCGTTCTGGATTTCGTGTTGAAGAAAGAGAAAAGGAAGATCGATACTCACAGTGAAAGAAGGAAAAAGGGGATCAAGGATACATATCAGTTCAAGATCCGTAGCGGCGATGGAAAGTTGAAGGTCATCCTGTTGACGGCAACACCAAGATACGATCGAAGAGGTGAGTTCATTGGATCTTTCGGTGTATTCAGGGATATCACATTGATGAAAGAGAATGAGAGAAGGACCAGAGAAAGCGAGGAAAGGTACAGGGCCCTTTTCGAGTCCTCTTCGGATAGTATCATCATATTGAAAGATAGGACCATTATTCAGTGTAATCCATCCACGTTGAGAATGTTCGGATATTCTACCGAAGAAGAGATCATAGGCCTTGATCCAACCGCAATATCGCCCGAACATCAACCAGATGGAACCTCATCCGATACGTTCATTATGCAAAGAATGAGGACAGTAAATGAAAAGGGATTCGTTAACTTTACCTATGTCCATAAGAGAAAGGGAGGAGACGAGTTCCTCGCTGACGTGAGACTGCATAAGGTTAGATTGGAAGAGGGAACGGTCATCCAGGCTGTTATCAGGGACATAACCGAGGTCGTGAAAGCACAGGAGGAGATATCGAAGAAGGAAGAGAGATTATCCAACATTCTATCCTCACTCCATGGGAGCTTCATTGGACTTCTCGATAGGAACCTCAAGTTCATAGAGTTCTGGGGTACCGAGGACTTGAACGAGAAGTACATGACCGAATGGAGATTGCTCAAGGGAATGTCCATTCTGGATTTCACTCCGGATCATGCCAGGGATGGCATAAAGGATGGTATCGGAAGGACCTTCCAGGATGGAACTCCGTTCCGGGTGGAGCACAAGGCGGTTCTCCCTGCAGGTGGATTCTGGCAGGACTGGTCATTCTCCCCGTTCAGGAACAAGGATGGAGAGATCGAATATGTGATCCAATTCGGCAGGGACACCCATGAAAAGAACATCATCATGGAAGCTCTGAAGAATGTAAAGAAAAGATACGACCTATTGGATATGAATGTGTCCGATGTTATCTGGATGACCGACCTTGACCTGAATTACACATATATCAGCTCCTCTATCACGAACCTGCTGGGATACAGTTCCGAAGAGTTATTGGGAATATCCGTTACAGATACCCTGACAGAGAGATCCACAAGGAATGTAAAAGAGATAATGAAAGATAGGCTTGAACTCATGAGAAGCGGGAAAGGGGATGGTCCTCCCCCCATAACACTTGAAGTGGAACAGCTCACAAAGAAAGGTACGAACGTATGGACCGAGGTTTCCATATCATTCCTCACAGATGAGGATGGTGCACAACAGGGATTGATGGGAGTAACCAGGAATATTGATGAGAGAAAGGAGGCAAGATCGAAGATCAGGAACAATGAGAGAAGGCTTATGAACATTCTCTCATCATTGCACGGCTCGTTCATTGGTTTGATCACACGTGATCATCTCTATGAGGTCTTCTGGGGATCGAAGGAGCTGGATGAACTCTATGGGATCGATCCAAACACGATCATTGGCAGATCTGCTCTTGATATGGCCCCTCCCAGTAAAAAAGATGATCTGAAGAGATTGATCGATTCCGTATTCCTGACAGGACAACCGGTACAATTGGAAGCTCGGGCAGATCTCCCCAATGGCCAATTCTGGCAGATGCACTCCTTCTCCCCGTTCAGAAACGATGCAGGTGAAATTGAGTATGTGATCCAGTTCGGATCAGATACAACTGAAAAGAACAAGGTCAAGGAGCAACTTGAAAAGAGAGAAAGACCATAGTCAGAGAGAATTTTTTACATTGTTGTGGTCCCAGTATTCATCAAGAATAAATTCGGGTGATCCAGAGATCCGATGTGTGTAAAACAAGAAGGAATGGTCCGGTGAGGAGACAAGAATACTCAATTTGGCATGATCGATAATATCCAAAAACAATGCAGACCGCCCTATTCCCAAGAGAGGAGCAGGAGGCCATCTTGGGAAGAGAGGAGAATAGATGAGTTAAAAATTAAATGCCTCGATGATCGAGGCACCTCCTGCTCCGGAATGATAATCGATTTACATGTTATTAAACCTATTCACTGAAATATTCACCGATGAAAATGAGACACTGAGGACATGGTGGTAAATAACCATAGGCCAGTGTACCACTAGTGGATATCCTTCTTTGAAATTGCAAGAGAAGCCAGTAAAAGTGAGGAAAGACCGATCAAGATCAATGCAATAATTGATCCGACAACCCCTCCTTTCTGATCTATATCACCAAACTTCCTGACGGCCTCGGTCCCGAGGTAAATAGACCTGACATAATACATGATGGTTATCTGCTGAACGTTCACGGGGATATTGACCATGATCACCTCCCAGAAGAAGGCAAATATCAAACCCACCACAAGTGGATGTTTGAATAGTACACCTATAAGAGAGAATAAAGCGAGGTAGGCAAAGAGTCCAAAATAGAATGCGCCAAGAAGTGCCATGAGCTGCATGATCTGATCGGACATGATATCATAAGATGTATGGAGTGACAATGTGAAGTAGGTCAATACCATGGATATTGTGAACAGTATGGAAAGGGAGACGTAGGTCCCTATGAACTTGTATAATTGAACCTCGAATCTTTTTGAACCCCTCAAGAAAAGGTAGGTAGCCGTTCTGGACTCGATCTCCTCGTTCATCATTGATGCCCCGTACACAAGAGAGAACATGAGCAGAAGGATCTGCATGAATATCACTATCGCGAGCACATTGAATAACTCCGGCCATTGTTCAATGTCGGATACCGGATCAGCAAGCATATAAAGAGAAATGATAAAAGGGATCAATATCAATGAAAATGCAAGTAACATCCATTTATTGAACAGGATATCCTTCATGGTACGTGTGATCTGGACGGATGCCCTGTTCGACCACATCCCAGTCTGATCCTTATCATTCTTATCCTTCATTCATTCCACCAGATATTCAAAAATAGCGCTCAGATCATCATCGGGAGAGTCTATCCCCTGCACTGATATCCTCTGATCTACCAGCAGGTCCTGGAGCTCATCGAAGAACTTGTTCGGATCGGATGTTCTTATCAATACCTCTTCCGGTCCACTGAAAGTGAACGATGATACATTTCTATTCAAAGTTAGAAGTCGTGCGAGGTCCCTTGACCTTTTTGCTTTCACCCTAACTGTCAATGGGTATCTATCCAGTGAATCCCTTATTCCATGGATACTACCCTGGGCAACCAATTTTCCTCTGTCTATCAAAATGATGTTCTCTGTCATACGTTCAACCTCATGGAGAACGTGAGACGAGATGATGATATGCCTTCCTTCCTTCTGGAGTTCGAAAAGAAGATCTATGATCCGCATCCGTCCAATGGGGTCGGTTCCTGCCAACGGTTCATCCAATATAAGCAGGTCAGGATCTGTTACGATGGATTGTGCCAACTTGATCCTCTGCCTCATCCCCTTTGAATACTGTGTTATGGGGCGGCCCATGTCTCTTTCCATGTTAACCTTCTTTATCGCATCCAGCGCGAGGCTCTCGGCCCGGGACCTTGAATATCCGTTCAATCTAGCGTTGAACCTGACGAATTGATCACCTGTCATATTCTTGAAGAAAGCATCCTGTTCTGGACAGTATCCAACCTTCATATTCAATGAAGGATTGTCCCAGGGATCCATACCAAGTATCATTACCCTGCCCTTTGAGGGGCGGATCTGTCCGGTAATTATCTTCATCATTGTGGACTTACCAGCCCCATTTGGACCGAGGAGCCCCACCATTCCTTTAGGAAATGACACGGTAACATCGTTCAGACCCATGACCTGGCCGTAGAATTTCGATACTGATGTCAGATCTATGATCGGAGATGTCATTTTGCCACCTCCTTCTTCCAGAATCTGGATATGATGATGATCCAGGATACTACAACGATCATCGCCAGAGATCCCGCCAGAATGTACCAATCGAGCCCTTCTGAAGAAACATTATATTTCAGACCGTAGAACGGCTTGAACAGATTCTTCATAACGAAATTGGTATTCATAAGTCTGAGATATTCATTATCGAACATTGAAAAAAGGATGTCGGATATGGTGGAAGGGAAGAAGAATATGGCAAAGATCCCAACTCCAGATAGGACCCATTTCTTGATAACCGAAGAAAAGGCCATTGAAACCGATGCCATTACCACAAGGGCGATCAAATATGAAAATAACATTCCCATGAGAACTGGTATATATTCCAGAATATAGGATAGATCCTTTGTGGAAAACGCCATTCCAATAGAGAATATCAATACCACTGGCACCAATGTTACCATGGAAAGCATCAAGACCAAAGATGTGAACTTGGCTAGGAGATAATCATACCAGGTGATCGGCCTGGAGAAGTATACAGCGATCGAATTCTCCTGTATATCCTGACCTGTGATCCCTGCTCCTGCAAATGCTGCCATGAGAATGAGCCAGAGGTACCTCTCATAATGGAATCCACCACCCCAGAAGATATCGTGGAATCTCGTGTTTATTGAAGATCCGATCTCAGAGGATCCCGTGATCGAGATGGTCATGTGGTAAGCATCGGAAACATGATATGACCTGTTGGTCGAAATGTCCGTTGCAGTGATCAATATTGGATAATGTGTCCTGTCAGTGAACATGCCAGATGAGATAGTGATCTCGATCACCCTCTCTTCCATCGGATCGAGCTTGAAACCTCCCTCTTCCGGATCAATATACTCTTCTTCAAAATTGAAAGGACCCTCCGATCTAGTAGAGGGCCCATATGATACGTAGTAATACCAATTGGGTTCCGAAAGAGGCATGATGAAACAATCAATATCGAGGATTAGCGGGACCGATCCCGTATTCTTCATATGGACCTCGAACGTTTTCATTTCAGGAGCTTTCATCTTCGTTCTGTAAACCTCATCATTCTCATTTCCCATCCAGATCTCAAGTTCGGGTATGGATGCACTGTTCTGGAGTCCAAAATGGGCAATGACATCCTCATCCGCGGGGTCCAATGAGAGTAATGTACCGATAGACCTTATTCTGATATCGATATGGTCAAGGTCCACGATCCCCGGACCTTCGAGCAGCTCATCAGGAATGCAGAGGATACCTATCATCCTTGAGCTGTTATATTGATAGATAGAGTTCACAGAGATATTCGGTTCTTCCTCGGCTATGTCACCTTCATCCTTGTAAGGTCGAGAGTGAACGATCGTTTCTCCTCCGAAATATCCCTGACCTCCAAGGTCCCTGAAGGGATCTTGATCGCTGCTTGCCGAGAAATTGGTCACTGTTTCTGGTATGGTAACGTGGACATTAAGTATCAGAGAATCTCCTTTTTCCAGAATTTTGTCCCCTACTATGTTGTAATCACCCTCCCAGTGTCCATTTGGCAGGAACAAGATAAAATTCGCGCCTCCTGTATCCTTCCCTGTGTTGGTGACCTCGTATGAGAATGTATAGGTCTCTCCCAACCAGACGGTGGTTCTCGCAGGTTGCCCATCTACCGGTTCCAGTTTGAAATAGATCTCGGGGTCGAAAGTTTCATACTCTTCCATAAGATCTTCAGCTGACGAATCCACAATTGCCCCAATGGCAAGCCCAATAACTTGAAAGAATAGGAAGAAGAAAGTGATCACAACGACAACGATCGACCACCATGAGGTTGCCATTGTCTTGAAATTGGTCCATGTCATCCTCCAGAACCTGTAACCTCTACCTCTGTATTGTCCCTTGAACTCTCTGTAATCCTTTGTGGGACCTCTGGCGGAAGTGTATACTCTTTCATTTTCCAGGGCTCCGGATGGGCCTTGACCCAGTTTCTCTGTGGGGGTTGTGGCCTCATTGTCCATTTTTATCCCCCTTGACTATGTTCTTCACGAATAGGTCCTCGAGAGACATTGTGGTGCTCTTTGCATGTCTGATCTGGATCTGTTTCCCCTTGATCCCTACATAGATCATATCAAGGATCCCCTCGGAATATGGTATCATGAAATATGAACCGGTCCTCATATGCTCGAGTCCGAGGTCCAGTAGAGCCTTCTTGAACACCTGTTCATCTCCTTTGATCCTGATCTCCAGGTGCTTGACATCTCCTTTCAGTGTATTGATATTTCCTTGTTCCACCTTTTCACCCTGATCGAGAATGATCACATGATCGCACACATATTCCACATCAGGCAGAAGATGGGAGGAAAATAGAATATCCTTCCCATGCGACCGGGTGAGGTCCTGGATCAGTTCCAACATCTCCTGTCTGCCCTTCGGGTCCATTCCATTGGTCGGCTCATCCAGTATCACCAGTTCTGGATCATGGACTATTGCCTGGGCCAGCTTGACCTTCTGTTTCATTCCGGTCGAGTATGTCGAGATCCTTCGATATCTCTCATCTCCTATCCCAACATAGTGAAGGACCTCATGAGCTCTCTGCATTGCATCACTTGGCGGAAGACCCGATATCTCTCCCATGTATTTGACGAATGATAATCCATTCATCTTGGTGATCAGACAATCATTCTCCGGAACATACCCGATCTTCCTCCGCGCCACCAATTGCTCCCGAAGGTCTTCCGAGGAATGGCCCAGGATCATGGATGTCCCCTCAGTAGGTGTGATCAGTCCAAGTAGGCATTTTATCAGTGTTGATTTGCCAGCTCCATTCGGACCCAGAAGACCCACTGGTCCCTTTTTTATATCAAGGTCCAGACCTTTCAACGCTCTAAGACCGCCGTACTTTTTGACCAAGCCTGTGGTCCTTATCACACTCTCTCTTCCGACCATTTATCTTCAAGACAGGATGTGACAAGTTTGGATTTAAAGATTTTCGTTGAAGAGTGAAAAAATGTGCTGTTTTTATCCTTTGATCCCTATAAACACTGGAATTTTTACAAATGATCGGAAATCGTTTTATAATTATTACTATTAAACTGGCATGATGCTAGCATGGATCCTTGTTGCCACCGGAGGAGCTGTCGGAGCAGTCCTCAGATACGGAGTGGGCAGGATCGTTGTATATTTCGGTGGTGATACACCCATCGGGACCTTCTCGGTCAACTTCATCGGGTCCTATCTTCTTGCGATCCTGATATTCTCCAGTGACAGGTCAGGATGGATGACCGAGAACTGGAGGCTTCTTCTGGCAGTGGGAATGCTTGGAGCATTCACGACGATGTCCACATTCTCATTCGAATCCATGAAGCTTCTTGAAGATAGAGAAATATTCTTTTTTCTTTTGAACGTCATCGGAACCATTGTTCTTGTTCTTCTTGCAATACTCTTGGGCAAAGGAACATCGACATTTCTATTCCATTGATGGAATCATTTATCCAATATGATGTCATCTCGGATATATGGATCCACTGAAGGTCGGCCTTGTCGGCCTTGGACGTCACGGGACCAGATATGCCAACCATCTCATCAATGATGTTTTCGGCCTTGACCTCACAGGTGTTATCAGGGATGACGCATCCAAAGGTATCCCATCCGAACTCAAAGGGATCGAACTGTTCAACGATATGACCGATCTGATGAAAGGATCTGATATCATCATTATTGCCACTCCCACCGATTCACATTTCAATATTGCATCCAAGGCACTCGAAATGGGAAAACATGTCCTATTGGAAAAACCGATGGCAGGGACGGTCGATGAATGTAAAAAATTGGTGGAAACCGAGAAGATATCAGAAGGTTCCCTTTCAATAGCCCAGACGCTTCGCTATTCCCCCGTCCTGATGAAGTTGAAGGATGAACTGAGAAGTCTTGGCCCGGTCCGCTGGTTCGAGATGGTCCAATCCCTTGAACCTCCCAAGACCCCCTGGCTGCTGGAAGAAAGAGCGATGGGAGGATGCGTTCTTAATACAGGGGTCCATGTTTTCGATACGGTTAGCCATATTCTCGGAGATATCAACTCGGTATCTTGCACTTTGGACAGATATCATAACCCTATCTGGGAGGACTATGCATACGGAGATCTAATGCTGAGGAACGGGGTGGAAGGTACATTCAAAATATCGAGGAATGGCAATTCCAGGTCCTGCTATCTGAGGATCGATCTGGAGGAAGGGTTCCTCTGGGCGGATCCTTTGACCTGCACCTTGTACCATATGGATGATGGTATCAAGAAAAAAGAGGTCGTGGAAGGGCAGAAGAACACATTGATCCCTCTTCTGGAAGATGTGAGGGACACTGCGAGAGGTGAGAGGGAACCACCAATATCCGGTCTTGACGGTATGAAGGCTGTGAACGTGGCTGTCTCATGTTACATCTCCGGAAATGAGAAAAGAGAGGTCCACTGCAGGTTGAACTGAAATGATCACTCCTCATCAACGTATCTTTTATTATTTCCCCTTCTCACCCAGATGAAAACTCCCAAGATCAGTGCTATCAATATCAGAATAAGCCCGATATATCTCAGGTAGTTATCTCCCTTATCCGATTCCTGATCGACCACATTGATATTGATGATCTTTTGGCCATCCTCTACGAATACCATCAATGGAAAAGAACCGATCTCTTCGGGAGCTATGATCTCGATATTGAATGCTCCTGAGGAACCGATAGTAGATGAAAAGGTCCTTCCCCCGAAGGTGACACCGATCTCATCTCCAGGTTCTGACCCTAAAACGGTCCCGGTAACGGATAACCTCCCCCCTATCTTCACTTCATCTCCCTCGGCAGGAAATGTGATCAAGATCTCAACATAGATCACACCGACAGTTGTGAATGTCAGATAGAAATACAATGGGTCCAGGTTCAGCCCGTCCACGCTTCTTGGAAAATTCAATGTCAATGTGTATTCGGTATTCTCTTGCAATCCATCAGGGAATGATATCTCCAGTGTATGGTCATCATCCTTCCATTCAAGTGAATAGCTCTCGATAGGTTTGAACTCCATGCTGCTAGCTACCGAGGTCCTGTTCATCTTTTCAGTGAACTTGATCGTGATGGTTGTGAAGATATCGACATCCATCTCATTATCTGTGATCGAAGTGTAATTTATCCATGGGGCAAATGCAAGTGGCAATACGGTTATCGTTATCGTATCCGTATCCCAATTGCCAGCTCCATCGGTCACATTGAGGATTACATAGTAGGTTCCAATGTAATGGAATGTATAATCCATTTCGGGACCTTCCATTTCATATTCAAGGATATTGGGTATTATCTTCCATTTATAGTCAACCGGAACACCTCCCCAGTTGTCTGTAGATCCATAACCATCGAATTGAACGGAATCACCGATCCTGATCTCCCGGTCTTCACCTACATCAGCAATGGGTTTTGTGTTGTCCAGGTTAATTTCAACGGAAACGGATCTGACGTTTCCTGAGATGTCAGAAGCATTGATGATCAAAAGGTACGGGCCATCTTCATGAATAGATGTATCCCATGATAGGTTTACCAGCCCGCCCGAAGTTGAAGTGTTGAAAATAGGTGTCCATGAATAGGTTCCGTTCCTCTCTATGTCGCCTTCAAGATATCCA
>JAUVCN010000156.1 GCA_030595715.1 Thermoplasmatales archaeon | reverse complement strand
GACAATGGTGGCTCAGCAGTATTCAGATACAATGTCCAATACTCGGAGAACAACTCGACATTTCAGCATCTTGGATCCACAGAAACCACCAATTTCATCCATGAGGTAACCAGTGTCGGGAAGATATACTACTACAAGGTCAATGCCGAGAACAAGGTCGGTATAAGCATTTTTTCAGATGCTGTACTTTCCCAACCCATTGGACCTCCGGTGGGAAACCTGATGATAACCATCTCCATTCAGAACGCTTCGATCGTGTTCAGGTTTGATCCCCCATATGATAACGGGGGGGCACCCATTACCCATTATGTTATTCGGCGTGATGGCGTCATTCTGGATGAGATCCAATATGACATCGCCTACTACGATGACACAGATCTGGTCAACGGAGAGGTCCACGCCTACGAGTTCTATGCGGTCAACATGGCTGGAAGCGGTGAAGTGACCGGTCCTGTAGATATATTCTCCTCAAGGGCCCCATACAGCCCCCGGAACTTCTCGGCAGTATCCAAAGGAGGCCATATCTCACTCTCCTGGGACCCACCGCTTGATAACGGAGGAATGGAGGTGTTGGGATACTCCGTGTATCGGTGGATGGAACATGGATGGGAAGGAACCGGCTGGCACCGCATGATGACCCTCCGGAACACCTCATGGACCGACACTATCGTTGAGGACGGAGTCATCTACCGATACTATGTTGAGGCATACAGCAACCGTGGTTTGGGAGATAGAAGCGGAGAGATCTCAATTAACAACACCGAACTGGAACTCCCTTCGACCCCTCAGAGCGTCCTCGTGTTTTTGGCGGAGAACGGAGTATCGATAAGCTGGGATGTACCCGAATCCGAGGGAGACATGCCTATCGTCCTCTATCGCATCAATCGGCAGGTTGAGGGGTCCACCGATATCTTTCGAATAGCGTCCACAACGCTCACGATATACCTGGATTCCAATATCACATCCAACACCACATATCATTACAACATCTTCGCGGTGAGTGACGCTGGTGTTAGCAACAGCTCGGAGATTGTCACCATCGCCGTTGGCGATCTATCCAAGATCGAAGATGGAGACCCGATCAACGTAGGAGAGGAGAGGTTCCCATGGGCTGTGTTGATCGTCTCGATTATCATCATACTGGTCCTGATCGGGGCACTGATAGGTTTCCTGATCAAAAAAGATAAAGGATCGGAGGAGCCGATCGAGGAAGGGAGTTCCACCGGTGAGATCACGAACGTCGTGATCGAGGGAAAGGAGTCCGATTTCCCGGATGATGATGTGGAGAGGGCTCCACCGCTTTGATTCGAAGACTATCAAGATCGTCCATTGGCCTGATCCATAGAGATATTGTGAAATTAAAACAAAGTATATTTATACCTCTTCGGTTATATTTCACTCATGTACCTTGAGAAGATCAACAAGACGGAATTGAAGATCCTCGATCTGGTACTGTATAATGGAATTACAGAGAAGATGATCGCCAGCAAGCTGGAACGGTCTCCTTCCTGGACCTCGGAATGTGTTACCCACCTTTCCATGATCGGTTTCGTGGATCTGATAAGGAACGGTATTTCCAAGGAGGTAATAATATCGGATAACGATCTGGGAACAGGCATCAGGAAATTGATGATAGATGAACCCATGTTATCACTGGATGTGGTTCTACCTGATTCTGGGTTGTTGATCCTACCTCTGATGTTGTCCGCTGGAACAAGCGTCAGAGAGATATCCCGAAGAACTCACCTGACTACAAGAACTATATACAATAAGATCAGAAAATGGAAAGGAATGGGGTTGATCGACCTGAAGGTTTATCCGGACAAGGTATCGTTCAGTAATTTCATGTACAACCTCATCGAATTCATTGAGATCTACAGCCGATATCGAAATCGAAGATATCTCAAGGATGAGGTCCGAGATGGAGTTATTATCTGGGAAGGACGCGACGAGTTCCTGTTCACCTCCGGGATGGATGTGGATAAAGATATTTTCAGGAACGCTGGACCTTCGCGTTCAGAGGAACTGGGAGGTAATATAATGTCACGATCAAGATACTATCATTTCTCCACGATCGGAAATGAGATCTCATTGGAGGAGGCATTGGTCCAGACCGTAATATCCGATCTCAATAACCCAAGGCCTTACCGACTTATAGGGGAACAGATAAAAATGGGAAATGCAGATAAGGAGAGGATCATATCTTATGCATATAAATACGGAATTCCAGATAGGATAGAAGAGAGGATGTGAGATGAACGATAGAAGTAAGTTTGAAAAGGATATTTTATTCTCGGAGATCGAGTATATCTCCCGTTCGCTACATACGGAAATAGACATATTCCTCATTGGCGGATTGGCCATGATCCATCACGGTTTGAAGGCTGTAACAAAGGATATTGATATCGTATTATCGGATGAGCAGAAGGCAGTAAAATTCCAGGAACACCTGATCAGAAATGGTTTTATCAGAACCGACCCGATCTCAAGTGAATATCGTCGATTGGAAGCATTTTCAATGTTTGAAAGGCCCGGTGGATACAGATTTGATATCTTCGTTCAAAGGGTTTGTGGAAAATCGATACTATCCGAGAAAATGAAGGAGAGATCCACGGGTATATCCATTCCCGGTAAACTCGTCTTGAATATTGTGTCTACCGAGGACCTCTTCCTTTTCAAGAGTATCACTGGCAGAGATGATGATCTTGCTGACATGAGGATGATCGCTGTATCCGGTTTGGACTGGAGCATTATCGATGAAGAGATGAGAGATCAACCCAACTCATGGAGATGGAATGTGATGTTCTACCAAAGCCTATTGGCACTGGAGGAGGAATATTCCATCCTATGTCCCCTGAAAGAGAAGTTCAGAATAGAAGCGGAGATATCCGCTGGTATTGGAATAGCTATATCAAAGCTTGAGGAGCACTCCATTTCATATTCACATCTTCTTGAAGCAATTGACGAAGATGTCAAGTTCTCAAAAGCAGTGATCGATAGGATGAGGGAGATCGGTCTGATCCATGAAGAGAATGGATTGATGACCACACCGGAGATCCAATGACAACCAATTGAGGATTGATCCATTGATGTAAGGATGTGATATAACCGGATGTATCTCCTCTCCCTGACGTAAAAACAGTCCGGAAAGATCCTCACATCATCAGTACGGTCGAACGATCGGGGGAGAACCATTGAATAATTTTACGGGTGTAACCTAACTTTGACATGTAAGTATAATTACGCGTCAAAGTGAGGCTTTTCCCAACATTGAGAAGTTTAGATTATATTTGATCTGTCTATGTTGGGATGTAAAAGATAATGTTGCAGGTCCGTAGGATTCCAAAGGGAAAAGGTATGGACTCCTTTCAAGGTCGGTTTGACACCATGGATAATATCATATAATGCAAGACCAGTTACTGCATTGTTGAGCATGGGGGATAACGATGAAAGATAGCAAGAATATCATGGCCCTTATTGGGGTTCTACTTATTGTGCTGCCAACCGTTATTGTGTTGACGGCAGATGCTGGAAATGAGGACGAATATGTTGCTGCCGACATCACCCGTGCATTCAAGGAAGAGTCCATTTACGGTGGGGAATGGGTCGATGACCTTTCCGACGAGAGCGGGATAGAAAAGAGAATTGGTGTGATCAAAGAGCCAGAGGGATTCAAGATCAGACCCTCCGACAGGGAATACGTATTCTTCCAGGAGGATTTTGAGAACTATACTGCTGGACAGAATCTATTTGGACAAAATGGTTGGATCGCCGATACAGCCCGTGCGCTTTCCAGCGATCAAGCCCAATTCACGGCAACAACTTCCGGCCCATCCTCCCAACCTTCAACCACTGTGGGTAAGATCTACAACCCGGATGATGATTATTCAATGGTTCTATCAAATTCAATGGACATATCAAGCGGCACTCTGGTCTGCTGGGCGGCTACGAATAAGATGTGGACAGGCACCTCGGGCGCCATGTCGTTGTCGCTGGCATTGATGAAAAGCAGTAGTTCAACCCCTTCAAGTTCGGACCGTGTTGCCTCCATCATACTGAAAAATGGTGAGGCGGCCTATAGAACCACCCCCACGAGCACGTCCACGATCTTCATATCCTCCGGAATGTCCGCCAGTACATGGTACAAGTTCAAGATAGATTTCGACTGTACCACAAGTAGAGCAGATTTCTACGTCTATGACACTTCAAGCACCCTATTGGGATCCGCATTGAATACCGCTTTCATGTCCTCGGCCACCTCGATAAAAAGATTGGAGCTCGTCACACCGAGGGATCATTCCGGAGTCTACACGACCACATACTGGGATGATTTCAAGATATTGCCACCTGCAGGATTCGTTACGGATTTCATTTCAACAAAGGAGGATGATTTCGAGGGTTATCTGAATGGTCAGGATGTCCTGGATACGGGTAACTGGATCGCGGATACGAACCGGTATCTTTCCAGCGATCAAGCACAGTTCACAGCAGTTTCAAACGGCCCTTTGCCGATGCCCTCGTCAAGGATCGGGGAGATATACAACCCGGATGATGATTACTCGTATATCATGTCCGAGGAGATCAGTTTTTCCGCTGGAACAGTTCAATTCTGGGTAGCAACCGATATGATATGGCTTGGTTCGTCCGGAGCCATGTCCTGCATGTTGTCATTGATGAAGAGCAACAGTGCAGCTCCGGATAACGATGATCGTGTGGCCACTTTTATGCTAAGAGATGGGGAGTCAGCCTACAAGACAACACCAACGACCTCATCAGTAACCATTGGATCGGGCATCGTCGCCAATTCATGGTACCGGGTCAGGATAGATTTCAACTGCACTCTGGGGAGAGCCAGTTTCTACGTTTACAACAGTACAGGCCACCTTATCGGATCAGCCATGAATACCAACTTCATGAGTTCGACGGATTCCATTAAACGGTTGGAGCTCGGCACCTCAAGAGACCATAACAGGGTATATACCACCTCGTACTGGGATAATATCACGGTAATGGGATCGACCGTTCGATCGGAGGAGATCGACCTACCCACAGGGAT
>JAUVCN010000169.1 GCA_030595715.1 Thermoplasmatales archaeon | reverse complement strand
CCCATCGAGTATGTCTTCGGAGGTCCAGATGGAATGAAGTTTCCCTTGATCGGTGACCATCCCATCAGGATCACATTTTTCGTTGATGGAATGGGCGCATTCATGGGGCTGATCATGTCAACTGTGGCTTTCGCTGCTGTGATCTACTCGTTCTCGTTCATCAAAAAATACAGCGGAGGAGAGAAGTATTTCACACTTTTACTTTTAATGCTGGCAGCCAACTTCGGTATGGTATTCACCGGTGATGTCTTCAACCTTTTCGTCTGGTTCGAGGTATCATCCATCGCTGTTTGCGGTCTCACGGCCTTCAGGTCGAACAGGGGTGAGTCCTTCGAAGGAGCGGCCAAGTATCTGATCTTCTCGACCATTGCCGGTCTGATATTCCTGTTCGCAATAGGTCTTCTGTATGGGGAATATGGACATCTCAACATCAATATGCTGAGCGAGGGCATTGCCGGTTCGACGATGCAGAACAGTGCTCTGATAATGACAGACAAGATAGTGTTAGGTATCATGGTAACCGTATTTGCCCTTAAGGCAGGTTCCGTTCCAATGCATATGGCCACACCGGATGCTTACTCCGAGGCTCCTGCCCCGGTCACAGCAATGTTCGTGACCGCTTCCCAGGCAGGTCTGTATGCGTTGTTCAGGACCACGTTCACCCTTTACGGGAGCAACGCCTATGAATATGTCAATGATGCCTTCGTGATAAGGGTTCCAGAGTTGGTAGACATCCTCCACGTTGTTGGTTGGATCATAGTGATACTTGGTGTCCTGTCCATGTTCATCGGTGTCACCATGGCACTGGTGCAGAAGGATATCAAGAGGCTAATGGCCTATCACGCGATCTCCCAGACCGGTTACATGCTTCTTGGTATCGGTGTCGGTATCGCGGTCCTCGCCAGTGGCGACTTCCTTGATTATGGAAGGACAGCGATGGCCGGTGGAATATTCCATATATTCAACCATGCTCTATACAAGGGACTTCTGTTCCTGACAGCCGGTGCTATCATATACAAAGCAGGTACACGGGACCTGAACAAGATGGGTGGTCTTGGCCGTGATATGAAACTGACAGCCCTGTTCTTTATCATAGGTGCTCTCGCCATCGCCGGTATTCCGCCTCTCAATGGTTTCTCTTCAAAGCTGTTGATCTATGAATCGGTCTTCAAGTTCAATCCTGTGATCGGCGCCATTGCAATGCTCGTATCCCTCTTGACACTTGCATCCTTCGTGAAGGTGTTCTACGCAGCGTTCATGGGACCAAAGAACAAGGATATGAAAGGGGGAGAAGTACCTACATCGATGCTCATCGGAATGTCGGTCCTGGCTGGCATGATACTTGTCTTCTCCGCCGTACCTTCCCTGGTCATCAGGTCAATGGTCGACCCGGCCGTTGAAGCTCTGACCGGTGTGGCCGGAGATACATCAGGCTCTTTGACGATGTTCACCGGGAATGGGTCCTGGAATACCATCGTGTTCCTTGGAGCTATTCTCGTGACGACCGTGGTTGCCCTGATACTTCACTCGAGAGGGCAGAAAGGGACCGTCCTCAAGGGCGAAGGTAAGAAACCATACCTCTGGGGAAACCCAACAGAGATAGATGGAGAGCCCATGCACATACCTGGAAGTAATGTATACTGGGGATTCATCGAGGCTCTTCGTCCATACTACAAACCCATGGAAAAGATCCATTCAGGATTGATCAATGAATATGTATTCTGGCTGGTTGCAACCATCGGGGTCGTAATTGCAGTGGTCGGATTCTGGGGGGTGGTCTTTTGAAATTGACAAAATCCTTTGACAGGTCATTGTGGGTATTCCATGTGAATGCGGCATCATGCAATGGTTGCGATATCGAGATCGTTGCAGCACTCACCCCGAGATACGATGTCGAGAGGTTCGGGATCAAATTGGTGGGAACTCCGCGACATGCGGATGTTCTGCTTGTGACGGGACCTGTGAACACGCAGATGGCAGACAGGGTCAGGAGGATATACGAACAGACCCCCGGACCCAAAGCCGTCCTGATAATCGGTAACTGTGGAGCATCCTCGGGTGTATACTACGACTCCTACTGCATTCAGGGACCTTTCGATGAGTTCATCAAGAAGGTCGATCCGAACGCGATAATCGTATACGTCCCGGGATGCCCGATCAGGCCCGAAGCGATAATCATGGGTGTGGTCGAAGCATGGAAAGCCCTCGAGAAACTAAGGGGGGAGGCCTGATGGCAAAGAAAAAGTATCTGACAGCCGACGAGGTTCTCGCCTCTTACAACAAGAGGTTCAAAGGCGATCTCATCGAGGAACCGTACAAGAAATCCTTTGTGAACGGAGTGAAGAAGACCAGATTCGAGCAGATATTCGTCAGGGTGAAGAGGGAGCGTTTCATCGAAGCCGCCCGCCACCTTGCATCGATCGATTGGCCGCATCATACTGTTGCATCCGGATCGGACATTGGCGACGAGATCGAGATCCTCTATCATTTCGAACTGTATCCCGAGAGCCATGGACACGGTGTAACCGTGACCATTGGAACACGGGCTCCCAAATCCGATCCCCATTTCCCGTCGCTCTCCGATGTTTTCCCTGCTGTGACCCCAACCGAAAGAGAGAAGCAGGAGTTCCTGGGAGTTGCTCTTGATGGTATCAAGGATAACAGGAGACTTTTCCTTACCCATGCGGTCCCTGTGGGTATCTATCCATGGAGGAAGGATGAGTTCGGTCCCGAGGACCTGGTGAGAAAGGTACACGAGGATGAATCCGGAGGAAGTGACGGTCTGACGGCCATTGCCGACTACAATCCGTTCCCCCCGGGTGGTCCGCCAATTCCCAAGAAAAAGACGGAAGGAGGTGATGCTTGATGGCAAAAGCTCCACCATATCCATTGATGATAGGGCCTATTCACCCTGCACTCAAGGAACCGACCATGTTCAAGTTCACACTTGAGGGTGAGAGGGTCCTTGATGCCGACCTTCAACCCGGTTTCAATCATCGTGGTATCGAATATCTGGGAATGAAGAGGAACCCGCTTCAGGTGCTTCATCTGACAGAGAGGGTCTGCGGTATCTGTTCCGCGGCCCATCAGTTCGTCTTCACCAGAGCGGTCGAACACGCTGCGGTTATTCAACCCACAGAGAGGGCGGATTATCTGAGGGTCCTGATCGCCGAGCTCGAGAGGATACATTCCCATCTTCTATGGGCCGGAGTGGCAGGGCATGAACTGGGTTTCGATTCAGTTCTCTACTACACATGGAAGATCAGGGAGGATGTCCAGGATATCCTGGAGATCCTGACCGGGAACAGGGTAAACCATTCTTACTACATTTTCGGAGGTGTAAGACGGGATGTATCCGATGAGGGTATCGCAAAGGCAAGGAAGATCCTTCAGGGATACAAGAAGCTCGAGGATACCGTTCTGAACATCTTCCTTTCCGACCCGACCATCGCTCACAGGACGCGGGACGTTGGTACACTTACCTATGACAATGCCATCAAACTCTGCGCCTGCGGACCCCTCACAAGAGGGGCAGGGGTCAAGAAGGACGTCAGGTTCTCCTGGCCATGCGCTGCCTATGGGGACATGAAGAATGACTTCAAGGTCGTTATTCCCTCGGATTATGGCTACCCCAACAAGGGAGACATCTTCTCTCAGGTCGTGGTAAGACTTCATGAAACCTTTGAAGCGATCAGAATGTGCGATTGGGTCCTTGATAATCTTCCGAAAGGTCCGATCACATCCGAACCGAACCTTTCAGCTCTCCTGATGGCAAAGCTCAGGATGGCAGAAGGTGAGGCAGTGGCAAGGGTCGAGGCCCCCAGAGGAGAGGATATCCATTACGTCCGTCTCAAGAAGGGCAAGATGGAGATCGACTCCTGGAAGGTCAGGGTACCAACATACGGTAACATCATGTCCTGGATCACCATGTTCAAGGATGCCCAGATCGCGGATATTCCGATAATCATCGCCAGCATCGATCCATGCATTGGATGTATGGACAGGGTGACCGTGGTTGACGGCGACTCCGGTAAGGAGAAGGTCCTTGGAATGGACGAGATCAAGAGACTTGCCGACAGAAGGGCAAGGGGGTGGAAGTGATGCATGAGGCGCTCGAGGTCCTTCTCAGGCTTGGTATCGGTTTCGGTGGACTCTGGATAATCATATTCCTCTCTCTGCTTCTGAAGGGTGTTGACAGGAAGTTCGCAGCCTGGCTGCAGGCCAGGGTCGGGCCCCCTATCTGGCAGCCTTTCTGGGACGTAGCGAAATTGTGGCAGAAGGAGAATGTGATACCTGAAAGATCGGTTCCATGGGCCTTCAATGGGGCCCCGATACTGGCACTTATATCCTCCCTGCTTCTGTTCTTCTTTATCCCCGTGGGGCCTGTTGAAGGTCTGCTCGAGGGATGGATGCCTCTTCTCGGTGGATACGGGGACATGATCCTTGTGATCTATCTGCTTGCAGTTCCCGGTTTGATGATG
>JAUVCN010000041.1 GCA_030595715.1 Thermoplasmatales archaeon | reverse complement strand
AAATGGCCCTTGTATCGTTGGTGAAACCTGATCTTCCCATGGAACTATGTTTTCATGCCGTTTCACCCACCCTTTTTAGGCAAATTTACCCAATCTATGATAATATATGCATATATACAGATATATTCCACAAAATATGAGATATCCATTATATTTGCATATCATTTTGTTATAATTTTTCAACCGTATAAAGATCTCATACCTTGATTTCCATTGGAGCCCCCTAAAATTGATAAAAATTGAAAAAGCAATGTGTGGCGTTCGGTCTCCCGACGGCCACTATTTTACAAGCACACACCATTGTCTTTTCACGAATATTTTCATAATATAAAGAAAATTTCTAAGAAAGAGCCCATATGTGGAATAATTCTCCTCATGTGGAGACTTTACAATTTATTAATAGAAATGATCATATCTATGTTATGTACATCATATTAATGAAAAAATATATGCATATCATAATAATACGAACATATATGTATATGGATACTTTTCTATATGTATATGATAAGTATCCCACAATTAGCAGAATATTAAAGGGAATATTACACCATAGAGAATCTTTCTGCATTTGGAGATATTTTCTTGAAATTCATTCGATCTATGAATTTCCATCAATAACCTTTAACAGATAATCGGCAATAGACCCATATGGACGATCAAGGGTCATCTGGCCTTGAAATGGATGGAAAAGGCAGTCTTGACGTTGATGCAGAACTATCATCCATAGATAAACTCAAAAACCTGGGTATGGAAACAGAAGGGATGGAGGAACTCCTTTTCACAGATATCAATGAATACAAAAGAAGAAAGCTGGAACTGCTAAGACATGAGATAAGTAAAGGTGTCTTAGATAGCGACCCCTATGCCGAAAATGATATCGATGGATCAGTGGACCTTCTTGATATAATAGAAAATAATGATATACCTGAAGAACCACAGATAGACAACTATGATGATGATCTACTATTACTAGATCTATCCATTGATAATGAATCCATTGATGATGAACAGATCTCGGAAGGATCGGACGTTGTTGATATCCCGGAAACAGAAGAACCGATAAATGACATTAGCATTGCTGGAACGATCGATCGTTCCGTCGAACATCCAATCGATACAGTAGGATCGGAGCCCGACCCAAATGGTCAGGATTTTGAAGAGGAGACCTTCGAAGATCATGCCATTGGATCAAAATTAATCCATGGCCCTATAAAAGGAAACAGAGGGTTATTGATCGCTTCCATATCCGTTCTTCTTGTCATCTCAATTATCGGAATATATATGGGTTATTCTATAATGGACAACGGTTCGGATGATACTGAAGAATTTATACCTGTCATGGATGTTTCCGATCTGAATCCTCTTGCCGGTTCCATTGTGGAATTGAATGGTTTTCCAGAAGGAGAAAACGGCCTTCAATACAAATGGTCGATCAATCCTGGGTACTTCACTATTCTTTCCGGTTCATTGGAAGAAAGACAGATCACTTTTTTCTTCAAACAACCTGCATCATATGATCTCAGCTTAACGATAACCAGAGGTTCATTATCAGAAACCACCTCATCCAACATTCAAGTCCAGCCAGCGGAAATTACATTGGAAAGAGAGAGGTTCCATGATTCAGCAGAATATGATGTCGAAGGTCATGTTCGTTTGGATCATATTGACCGCATGGTAAATTCAAAAGACCTAATGGCTTACAAAACATATGATACGGATTTTTGGACCACTGAGACCGATCCCATGTCAACTTCCATTTCAAACGGTGTCATCGATTCGCTTGATGGTCTGGGAAATTCATACTCCCATATACAGAGGTCCACTACTGAATCACTCAAAATGTCCGGTTATCTGGAAACAGAAGCAGGATATCGTTCAACAATAACCGGATCCACCTATTTGGATCAAATATCATACGTCGATATTTACACCAAACGACCGACATCACTGATCTCAGATATTGATTACGATTTCTCCATTCAGGCCTTTACCGGTGCAAACTTCAAATATATCACTTCAGAAAAGGTTTGGACCTATCCATCCCTCGAGGATTCATTCGCAGAACTCAGCATTGAAGATATCTCTCCTGAGAGGAACATCACTTTTGGAGATTCGGGATCCACTCTCTGGGGGTCATATGATCTGAACTGGAGAACAGATCATTATGATATCATCATGGGAGTTACATCATTGAAGCTGGACCTCTCATTGGATGCAGACACTATGAATAGACTATCCCTTACAGAGATGGAAATGTCCATCTGGATCGGAGATGGGGTCCCGCAGATAATGAAAATGGTACTGAACATTTCATCTGAAAGGAACATCCAAACACCATATGTGCTTGATTATTCCCAGGAAATGTCATCATATTCAAAGGGTGAAAATGTAATCATATTTGGAAATATCCAGCATCAACATGGTTCTATCACCCGGATAAATGAAGTATATTCTGACATAGGTGAACAATTTCACTCCAATTGGGAAATGGTACCTGCATTTGGAACCATGTACAGTTCCATACCCGAAGATTTCACAGCCGAAGATGCCCTGGACAAATTCACTGACAATCTCAATTACAGGAATTTCGAAAGACAAAGAGAGGACCCCTTTGCTTTGATATCGAACTTTACGATCAAATTGGATAAGGACCAATGGAAATTTTCCATTGGCGATAGTGGTGATGACAGGTGTTGGAACCAGACCGTGCTCAGAGAGACCAATCCCCCGGGGTTGACATCTCGACTAAATCCAGTTATGGTAACAAGGGATGATATCGGAGAGATACTGACATATTCTGGAGGTGAGGTTGCCCTGAAAAGGACCCTTTCATCTGTAAACAGGGAAGGAGCTATTGCGATATTCGGGGTTTCGAACATTCCTGTGGAAATGGATATAGACCTTGAGAGATTCTCAATAGGCACTATGGCCGATATGCCCCATCCCATTGTTGGTTTTGTAAATCCCACTCTCGGAGAAAAGATCGATTACGGCATGTTCATATCTTCTTCAGACGGACGAATAGAAGCTGTCCTTGATATGACATCCGGCCAGTTGAGCTACGTAAGGATCACAACCTGATATTGTTGGTGTTACTTCTTCACCACCATTAGAGGATCTATGTTGAAAACGTACCTGTGAGATGAACCATGGGTGACAAGTTCTATCCTTTCACCTTCTGTCCTTGATAGGTTTATCTTATCGATCAGGTTCCTGAAAGAATGCATTGAATCTACATCAGGAACGCAGAAGAAGAATGTGCCCGAGTTCCCGACACCAATATGGCCGAGCGCCATGTCAATTTTACTTTCAATGATCTGTGATTCCAGAAACTCCAGAAGTGGATTTTCTATGCCAAGTGAAGAATATATCCCTTTCTGCATCATCAAAAGGTCCGTTATTGCCTTTCTTTCATCACTTGAGTTGGGATCTGCAAATTTCTGGTTCTCCAGAATTACCTTTGATGATAATTTGGCCAACTCTCCGGATGTGGTCTTCAGATTGTAGAAATATGGAAGTGAATCCCTTCCGTGATTCTCGATCAACGGTTTGAACCTTTTAAATGTCTTAATGAATTCATTCCTAGGATTATCGATGCCGCCCTTTCTATCGACCACAAGTCCAATATTCTTATTTGGAGGCATCTCCGGATGAATGGTGGTGGATAGGGAAACACTTCCATTATCATCAAGATTTACCAGTACCGGACTTGCAAAAATAGATGAAACGCAGGCTCCTCCTGAAGAGAATTCCCTCAAATTGAACACTTCTTGGAATTTCTTTATTGATCCCATATCTTCTTCCCCGAATGATGAATTCCAGTGCCTTTCGAATACCTGTGAAAGAGTGATGAACTTCCTCATTATCTTGGCCATATACTCGCTGACCTCGCCCTGTCCATGTCTTTCTATGATCATGTCCATAATGGACACAGCTTCCGAAGGTTCGCTGAAGTCCCATACGGGAACCTTATCAGATTCAATGATCTTCGGATTCAAAGGTGGATCGGATGCTCCATTCAGCGGGAATTCTATCTTGTCTTTCTCGTGTATCGCGATGGTGGCAAGTATGGTGCCAATGTGACCTGCCATTGAGATCCCATGCGCTGTCCCATCAGAGAATATTATTGAATAATCATAATTTTTCAATGCGTTGAAATATTCCTTGAAATCCCCCTCGTTCTCAAAGACACCAAGATCCTTGTAATTTGAATATTGACCCATTACCGAAGAATGACCGGACGTCAATGCTTCGAACCCGTTCTTGCCATCAATGTAGAAAGCATCCTTGATCTTCGATCCTTTCCTCTTCATCCAACGGATAACATTTCCTTTTCCATAAGGATGGATCCCTATCTCTACTCTCTTGTTGATCGGAAGTATGATCCCAGGTTCACCAAATGCAGTGAAAATACCTCCGAATGGCTGGCATGAGGTATTTGATAATATTATCATCTCCGGAAAGGCATGATCGCTTATAATCGATTCTTTCCAATTCTCCGGTTCGATGAACTCTATCAGGTTAACCTTGTGGTCACGCCTATCCCTTTGGAACAGATCGAAATTTGTGATGTTTATATTGAAGCTTTCAAGGATCTCCTTGATACTGGAAAGTTGAAGGTTCTTCTGATCTCCATCCTCATCAATGAACTCAACTCTCTTGTCGACCATCTGTTCGAATACGACCTTTGCCTCCAAAACTCCCTTGGATGTTAGAAATATGGAATCTGATTTCAATCTTCTGTTCCTGATGGTAACATTCTTTACCTTGAATAGGTCCTTTTTTGCACTGAGGATCTCATCCAGGTCGATCAGTTTGATGCCGCATTTCAGTGATACAGCCTCTTTTGTAAGAAAGGGAGGTATCATGTCTGCATTCATCAGATCAAAGGATCCCATCTCATATAGATAAGATAACATAAGGTCGATATCGGATATCTCCATTCATTCACCAATTACGAAAATCCTCTCATGAGTTTAATATTTTGTCGTCAGTGATCGTATCTATGATGTTCTTGTTATTGTTTTGAAATTTGCAAAGTATATTGTTCTATAACGATAAAATTTCATTCCAGAATGTTGAATGACCTTCGTTTTGGTTCATATTTTAGATAAAATATATATATTAAATTCAAGATGGACCGTGCATGGCGCCTCCAAAGAAAAGCAAGAAAGGTGAAGGTTTCCATTCAGCTGCCGGACTGATAAGATACTTCGATGCTGAGGAAGAGACAGCTTTGAAGATCGACCCAAGGGTCGTACTTGTTGCCGGGATCGCATCAGTTATCGTACTGGAATTCTTAAAGGCCGTCATTCCATTGAGATGAGAGTGTCTACTGGATCTAATTCTTGGTCCAGGGTAATATGAGTACTGGAATATCAATGCTTGACATTATTCTGTCCATTATCCAGCCTGCAACACCCCTACCCTCGGTTGCACCCATTATTATTATATCAACCTCATGGAACTTGGCCTGACCTATTATCGTGGATGATATCTCACCAATGGCAGAAACAAGTTCATGCTCCACTCCATGTTCAACGGCCAATCTACTGAATATATCAAGGGCCTGGTCCCCTTCCCCCCTTGTCTCTCCCTGGTCCCTGATATGGACGACCACCAATTTTGCATTGAAGTTCTTTGCAATTCTTACTATCCTGCTTGCATTCCTTTGAGCAGGCTCTGGACCTGCAGTTGGTACAAGGATCTTAACAACCATTTTATCACCATTAGTCTTTAAGGACCTTCCGTACGGTCTCTTTCAAAGTATTCAATATAAATGGTTTTTCCAGGAATTCCACTGCACCTATCTCAAGAGCTGATCTTCTTATTGATGGATCCGCTGATATGAATATTATTCTCTCATCGGGGTCCATGTTAAGGATGGCTGTAGCGGTTTCCAAACCATTCCTCAATGGCATTCTATGATCCAGTATGATAAGATCCGGTTTTTCATCCAATTCCAAATAGGCTTTTATTGCTTCATCACCATTTGTAACTGCAGAAACTATCGAATGACCAAATACCTCTAACATCTCCGAATAAAGTGAAAGAAGTTCGGTCTCATCATCCACGATCATTATCTTTGCCATTGCACCACCAGAAGTGATGGTCTTGAAAGGTAATTGTCTTATTTAAACGATTTCAAAGTGAAAAATAACCAATCATGAATATATCGCTCCATCTATCGGACCGGATCAATATGGAAGCATGAAGAATCGGCATTGGATCCTGATTAAGCTCACCACATCATATGATCAATGACCATAAAGAGAGTTGATATGGAACAAGAAGAAGGAAATCGTTCGATTTGAGCTTTGAAGAAAAGTGTCTCGCAAAGATCCACATATATGGATATGCGGTGAAAAGATGAGGGTTATCCTAAAATAACTTATAACAGAGAAAATAAAGGGTAAAGGATGGATCTGTTCCTTCACACATGTTGTGCTCCCTGTTTATCCGGTTCAAGGATACAGTTCGAAGAGGAAGGATTCGATATCACTGCTTACTGGTATAATCCGAACATCGCACCTTATACCGAGTATATGAAGAGGTTGCAGACCCTTCAAAGATATCTGTACCTGGATCCATTGAAAGCCACCGAGGCACAAGGTTATTCTTACCTATCATTTGATCAAAAGATCATTAAAGAGGTCTACAAAGGGAATATTGTCTGTGAAGCTCAATTAATGAATGAAGAAGAACGGAAGGTCCGATGCAGGACATGCTACAGGATAAGAATGGAGAAAACCGCTGAAAAAGCCAGAGAAGCAGGATTCGATTCGTTCTCAACGACCCTTTTGCTTTCCAAGCATCAGGACCATGAGGAGATCAGATCCGTTTGCAGGGAGGTATCATCCCTGTGCGAAATGGATTTCGTCTATAAGGACCTCAGAAAGAGCTGGAAAGATTCAATACGCATCTCAAAAGAATTGAACCTATATCGGCAACCATATTGTGGATGTATTTTTTCAGAGAACGAAAGATATCTGATATAGGCTCGTTAATTACGACCCAATGATCAGGTCCATTCCCATTTCATATCAACTGTTGTATCCTGGGTCCCATTATTGAAAGCAATATCAATCCAAGTACAAGAAATGAAGCTGTAACGGATATCCTTTTGGCCATCTTATCCAACCTTTCATCGGATGTATCAGTGAAATATTCCTTGAAGAATGGACTATGCTTTCGTCCAAACGCGAAAAACTTTCTGATGATTAGGACCATACTATCCCTGAATACGAATCCTCCATCGAGTGGTACCATCGGCAGGGCATTGAAAAGACCAAGAAGGATGTTTAACCAGAATGTGTAAAACATCGTATTTGCGATGAACCAGAACAGAGGTTCCGGCATAATGGATATTGGACCCTTGACATCATATATATCGGTCAGAGGATCATGGAAAGGCATCTTATCGGTCTCAAGGGGCAACTGGAAAGTAAGATAGACAACGTTTGCCACCTTTCCTGCAAAGGTCTTTTCAGAATAGATAGGCCTTGCCAATCTATCTATGAAAACTTCGCTTCCGATCCCAGATACTCCAAGGTAAGTTGAAGTGACCCCGATGTACCCTTTACCTTCGAACTGTTTCATATTGTAATACTCGTATTTGTCCTCTAGTGTTACATTATATGTCACCATGGAATAACTTGGATAGTCCTTTATTCCGTCGTAGATCTCCGGATCATCGAGCAGTTCTGATGGGGGTGAGATCGGGTCCAGGATATCATTGTCGTCGTTCAATGAAGGAACTAGTAATCGTAGTGTGATGGTCTGCCCTTTGACAGTGTCATCCATCATATCAGAGAACTGTTCACTGCTATTAACGATGGTTCCGTTCAATGAATATATGATGGAACCTTCGATAATATCCGAATCATCCGCAGGTGTATCCTTGCCCACACCGATTATCATCAAACCGGAGATCATAGGGACTATATCACGATCCCCATTCATTTTCACCTCGACCATGATCCAGTCACCCGGGACAGATCCGTTGTATTCTCTAAGGTCTCTGTATGAGTTGATGTCTGTCCCGTTGATTGAGTAAATTGCCTTTGGAACGTCCTCGAATGAAAGATGGGCAGCGGACCTCGTTGATATGTCAGTGATTATCAGGGGATCATCTTCTGCCTCTAGTGAGCTCATCATTCCCCAGGAAAACATTCCAATGAACAAAAAGGCAAGAATGAAGTTCATTATCGGTCCCGCTGCGAACATCCTCATTCTTGCAATCCTTGGACCCTTGTCAACTTCCTCTTCATCAGGTTCCATGAAAGCTCCCATCGGGATTATTATGAATAGAAGTCCAAGTGCCTTGACCTTGAAATCCATAACCCTGGCAATTATCCCATGGCTGAACTCATGTGCAACTACAGCGATTATCAGACCTATCAATCCATATACGAACGGGACATATGGATTGATCCCTGGTAGGACCAGAACCTCTTCAGCACCAACGGGTTTGACCAGTGGACTGGTCAGGGCTACAAAAGCCGACAATGCCACAAGGATGAACATGAATATCATTCCGGTAAAGAAGAAAACGAATCCAACCGTTGATACCTTCATCCAGAACGATCTAAACGATGCTATCTTATCGATAAGTTGTGTGCCTTTCTTGGTCCTCCACATTAGGGCTATGAACCAGATCCTATCCATATTGAATCTTTTCAATACACCCTTTTTATCAAGGTAGATAATTGAAACTGACCAGATAAGAGCGATCAAGATGAACAGAAGGAATTGCCACGATATCGATGTTATCAGGTCCAGCATACAAGTTCCACTCTATTGATAGGTGATATTTATTGATAACCGATGAAGGAGCAATTTATTGTAGCATCAAACGTGCCTTTTCCATTGGTTTTCAGAGAGGTTCTGATAGATCTTTCCATCAGAAAGTGGGTCTTCTATCATCTCTTCCGGTAATTCAAGGTTGACAAGCTTTGCGATCTTATCCTTGTTTAGGATCCAGTAGTGTATTCTCCAGATCTTCCCTTTCTGTATTGTAGCTTCTTCCATTTCTGTTTTAAGAAGGTCCATTCCCTCCAGCATGTAGAATACATCCCTGTCCTTAGGGGTCAATCTGTTATCAAGGATCCTCTCCTCGTAACCAAAGAAATCCATTACAAACAATGCTATCTGGTCCACCCATTCCTCATCTTGACAGATTGCACTGTCAAGGGACCTTTCGATCGCGGTCCTGAGGTTTTCTATAGTTACCAGATCCTTCAATGAATTCCTCCCTGTAGTATTATCTCATTTCCTTAACGTAAGAACCATTTATCAAATTATCTACAGATCAGCTATGAAATATCGTGTTCATCCAACCCATATTCAAATGCTATATTCATCTTATAAATGTCATTTTAAAAAATTATGTCATGATCGATATTCGATTCCTCGATATAAAAACAATATTCTTAATATCCAGTGTGATCATGAACAAGGATCATATTGAAAAGTGAAACCGTTATATAGAAACATAGTGTTCGCCTTGCATTCCCACCAAGGGTGTGAGAGATATTTTCTTTCTTGGTGGGTGAACCGGAGTCATGGAGGAACCAATAAATGGCACCTGAAAAAATGTATTACCCTTCTGAAGAATTCAAACAAAAGGCGCATATAAGCACTGAACAGTATGAAGAAATGTATAAACGGTCCATCGAGGATCCCGAAGGATTCTGGGGAGACATGGCTGAGGACTTCACCTGGTTCAAGAAGTGGGACAAGGTATGGGGTTACAACTATGACCGCAGAAACGGCAAGATCCATATCGAATGGTTCAAGGGAGCCAAGACCAATATCACCTACAACTGTCTGGACCGCCACCTGGAAACAAGAGGGGATCAGGTAGCGATAATCTGGGAAGGTAACGACCCTGGAACAGACAGGAAGATCACATACAGAGAACTTTATGAGGATGTATGCAAGTTCGCTAATGTCCTCAAGGCCAACGGTGTGAAGAAAGGCGACAGGGTCAGCCTCTACATGCAGATGGTCCCGGAACTTGCAGTTGCTATGCTAGCCTGTGCCCGTATCGGTGCTATCCACTCCATTGTTTTTGGAGCATTCTCACCTGATGCACTTGCAGGTCGTATCACCGATTCCACATGCAAGATAATCATTACCCAGGACACCGGTCTTCGCGGCCCCAAGAACAATGTTCCGATGAAGATCAATGCCGATTCCGCTGCAGAGAAAGCTGCAAAAGCAGAGGAAAAACCAACCATCGTGGAGAAGATCATAGTGGTCAAGAGGACTGGAATAGAAGTCCCAATGACCGAAGGTCGTGATGTATGGTGGCACGATGAGATGGAAAAAGCAGATGCAGTTTGTGAACCAGAGGAGATGGATGCAGAGGATCCACTTTTCATCCTCTATACATCAGGGTCAACTGGAAAGCCAAAAGGTGTCCAGCACCATGTTGGCGGTTATATGATATTCACCGCTATCACACACAAATACATCTTCGATTACCATGACGGTGATATTTACTGGTGCACGGCTGATATCGGCTGGGTGACAGGTCACTCCTATATCGTATATGGACCTCTTCAGAATGGTGCTACATCCATTATGTTCGAAGGTGTTCCTACATATCCCGATGCAGGAAGGTTCTGGGAAGTTGTTGAAAAATACAAGGTCAATCAGTTCTACACTGCCCCAACAGCCATACGTGCACTAATGGCCCAGGGTGACAAATGGACACAGAACCATGACCTGAGCAGTCTTAAGGTCCTCGGTTCCGTAGGTGAGCCGATCAACCCTGAAGCATGGAACTGGTATAACAAAAAAATCGGAAAAGGAAAGTGCCCGATCGTTGACACATGGTGGCAGACAGAGACAGGTGGTATCCTTATCACACCACTGCCAGGTGCATGGGGCCTTAAACCGGGTTCCGCTACAAAGCCCTTCTTCGGTGTTGCGCCAGTGATCCTCGATCCAGAAACGGGAAAGGAGATCAAGGAGACAGCATGCTCAGGGATCCTTGCGATCAAACAACCATGGCCCGGCCAGATGAGAACGATATATGGTGACCACAACAGGTTCGAAGAGACATATTTCGATATGTACAAGGGCTACTATTTCACCGGTGATGGTGCAAGAAGGGATGAAGATGGATATTACTGGATAACCGGCCGTGTTGACGATGTTATCAACGTTTCCGGGCATAGGATGGGGACCGCAGAGGTCGAATCAGCCCTCGTATCCCATCCCAGTGTTGCAGAGGCCGCTGTTGTGGGATATCCACACGAGATCAAGGGACAGGGAATTTACGCCTATGTTACCCTTATCATTGGTCAGGAATACTCTGATGATCTTAAAAAGGAACTTGTAAAGCATGTGAGGACCGAGATAGGCCCTATCGCAAGCCCCGATGTGATCCACTGGGCACCTGGCCTGCCAAAGACCAGGTCTGGAAAGATAATGAGAAGGATCCTGAGGAAGATCGCATCCAATGAGGGCGATTCCATAGGTGACACATCCACACTTGCAGATCCGTCTGTAGTGGAGAACCTAATCAAAGACAAGTAGTTGTTACGAAAATATTATCTGTGTGAGCTAGATCAAATCTGGCTCACAATTTTTTTATACTTATTTTTCTATTTCTACCACAGGGAAGTGAAACAATGGATGATCATTGTCCAAAATGCGATGGAGAATGGAAAATCGGACAATTTATTACACGAGAGAACCCAAAAGCAGCTAATTACGGGCTTTTCTGGACCTTTGATGTTTCAGATAATTTCTTCAATAGGCACAAAGATCTTCATAATGTGATGGGAGTAACCTGCGCTAGCTGTGGTTATATTGAATTCTACAGGAGGGAGAAGCACGAAAGACCATCTCTCATGAGATCCTTGTTCGGTTGAGAAAGTAATATCTGCAAGTTCAACCTAATACCGATCAATGGATGTCGTTGTAACAGGCGGTGCGGGCTTTCTTGGTAGAAGGATCTATCACTGGTTGGAGAGCAACGGACACAAACCACATCCTATGGCGATGAAAAATGAGGATACGACCGGATTGACCAATGTATTCAAAGGTGACATAACAGATAAAGGATCATTTGACCTTCCGAAATGTGATGCGGTGATCCATTGTGCAGGCATACTTGAATCATCTCATCCGACAGATGAACTGATGATGAAGGTCAATCTTGAGGGAACAAAGATAGTGTTCAATAAAGCAATTGTATCAGGTGCAAAGACCTTTATTTTCATATCTACGATAAGCGCCCTTGGCCCACATGGTTCGAAAGAAAAGCCAATGGACGAGGGGTTCGATCCAAAGCCTGCTGATATTTACGGACGTTCAAAACTTGAAGCAGAAATATTCCTTGAGAACAGTTTCAAAGACAAAAGTATAAAGGTCATCATAATAAGACCATCAGTTCTGTATGGCCCCGGGATGAACCTTAACTCGTCCGGTATGAAAACATTCACAGCGATCAATAAAAGGATCATGCCATTGGTTGGTGACGGATCGACGACCTTGAACATGTTATACGTAGACAATCTTGTGGAAGCTATCGGTATATGTCTATTATCCGATGTGGATCTCAGGACCTATCACGTAGCCGAAAGACCCTATTCACAAATGGAAGTTATCTCTGCGATAGAGAATAGGATCGGTAGAAAAGGACACAAGAGATATCCTCTACCACTACTTTTCATAATGACCTTTTTTTCTGAACTCCTTTCACCTCTGATGAGAGGGCCTCCTCCTTTGTCATGGACCAAGTATCATGGCCTAACAAAGGATCACTGGACCATGTCCTCACATAGGATCCGTGATGAATTGGATTACAGGGAACCTGTTTCCCTTGAAGAAGGGATCAACAGGACCTGCACCCATTACGACTGGTAATATTGATATATTCAACCATTGTTCCTGTGAATGAACTGAAATGGCATGGTTGTTCTATATCGTATGGCCATTCGTGGCAACATTCTTCAAGACTATCTTTAGAAGTTGGAAGATCGAAGGTAAGAATAACATGGCAGAAGGAGCTGCCATCTATGCTTCCAATCACAATTCAAGCGTTGAAGGGGTCATCCTGAACTCTATAAAATATCGGCCTATCCGTTTCCTTGGAAAAAGCGAGCTTTTCAATAAACCCATTAATAACTTCATAATGAAGGGTGTAGGAACGATCCCCATCATCCGGGGGGCATCTGATAATATTGCCTTCGAACATGCTGTAAATGCACTAAATAATGGAGCATCTATAGGAATATTTCCAGAAGGTACAAGGGGAAATGGAAAGAAGCTGCAAGATCCACATACAGGAGTCATCAGGTTAGCACTTCTTTCCGGTGTTCCCATAATACCTGTCGGGATCTCTGGAGGGACGGTCGCATGGCCTAAACACAAAGGCCCCAGGTTCTTCAAGAAGGTAAGAACGAGGATAGGAGAGCCATGGCAGGTTCCTGAACCAACCGATGGTAGGGAGTTCACCTATGAGGAACTCAAGGAACTGGCAAATTATCTCATGTTCGAGTTGATAGATCCACTCTGGGAGAAGCAGATGGAACAACCATATCAGGTTGGAGATCAAGATTCGATATCACCATAAAGGATCTCTCTGTCCCTTTCTATCTCCTCTTTCGATCTGATCCTATCATCATGATGGAATCCCATTGCTTTTTCTTCTTTTTCTAGCATATCCTCATATATGCCATCGTCTCCTGTTCTCTCCCTGTAATCCAATTTTATCTCTTCTTCCCTTCTTTTCTTGTATCTCAGGACAAGAACTATGAGAATAATTGCCAGTATGAGTATCGTTACAATGGATACGATGAGAACTGTTACCAATTGATCGGGTCCATCTGTATCATTCACAGGATCACTAACTACAGGTGAGGAGTGGAATTCTTTCAATGTAATATTCACGAACACTGAGATGTTATGTCCGGGAGTACCGTCGTCCACATACAGGGTTATTCGATGTATTCCGAACCCATTGAGATATATTGAGATCTTCTCTCCCACGCCAAGTTCACCTGATCTGTTGGAGAACCATGAATATTTAAGATCCTGATATCTGCCCTGTCCATCATCCTGGGTACCTCCGGAATCAAGTATGATGGGAGTTCCTTCCATGAATTCCTGATCTTCGAAAGGAGTTTTGATAACGGGAATGGGTGGCATATCAACGATCATTTCTTTGACCTTCATTTCATATGGTATGGATATTGCAATATTTCCAACATCATCCACTGCTCTGAATTGAAGTTCGTATCCGTCTGCGCTGAAGAACATTGTAATGGTCGCTATGATCTCTTCTGAAACACCGGAAGCGTTCATTCTGAACCATACAGACCATTCACCTGTTATGGATCTGTATCTCATTTCCACTTCGGAACCATCTGCGCCCGATCCTGGCCTATCAATAACCTTGAGAATGAGTTCGATATTCCCCTGTTCCTGAACGAGTATAATATTTGGAGATAGTATCTCGAAGTCCGGTCCTTTCATATCGATACCTATATCCAAAAGAGAAGAAGTGGCACTATTCCCAACTATATCATCTGCTCTGAACTGGATTATCCCCTGCCAATCCGAGGTCAGCTGTAATGTAAGTATCGCTTTTGCAGACAATGGTCCATCCACCCCTTCGATGATATCTTCGAACTTATCCACCTGTTCCCATTCAGAGAATGTAGGTTCATTTCTATATCTCGTTCTGTATTCCACAGTTGTCAGATCCACTCCTGACCCAAAACCGGCATCCATATCGGGATCGAACACTGTAAACCTCAAAGTAGCATTTGTATTGGGATGCCATCTTGAAACGGACGAAAGGTCAAACCTTGGTCCGACATCGTCGATAAAACCGGAAACTGTCGATCCTTCGGATACCAATCCAACCCAATCAACGGATCGTACGTGTATATCAAAAACGCCTGTTGAAGGTACGATCATTTCTGTCAAGTTTGAAGGATATGATAATTGAGAATCGTCGATTGGTAACATCACCCCTCTACTATCCTCAAGTTTAAGAGTTATACCTGATTCTACCATCCCATGCCCATCACCCAAATTGTTCTTCATTAAAACGATGATTTCTACTATCTCTCCGCTTTCCAGATAGTATGGATTGGAAGTGGGAGTTGTTGATAGGTGGGACCATTCGATCAATGTTTCACCTTTAACCATCAACTTTGCCTCACCTTCTCCTATCATGGAGAATATATGCTCCCTGGTATCAAAAGAATTGAACCAACCGTGCCACCGGATCGAAAATGCGTTCGGATTCAACGATCCGGGATATGGCCCGAAGGCCCCCCATTCGGACGTTGGATGGTCAATATTCCCATCCACTCCTTCGATATCGGGAACATGGATGTCCATTTCTCTACCCTGATAGTAAGTGGTCCAAAGGCCTCCGGTCGTTCTGGCCTCTTTCCATTCTGACCCATTCACAAAGGTCTCGAACGATCTTACACCTGAAGAAGATATGTCGAGCGTGCTTCCAATGTTCTCATCCCAACGAACAGTCCATTCATTGTCATCATCATATGGAGAGGATGCCTCGTTATCGGGTAATGTAACGATGTTCGTTGGGTTTGATGGAGGGGTTACATCGAGCTTCAGATCAAATGGGATCCTTTTCCCCGTATACGGAAATGATCCAAAGGGATAACCGGTGGGTATCTTTGTATCATCAAACCCGATACCGATCCCATACGATGAAGAAGAACCTGATAATATATCATCGTTCAGTGTCCAATCAAATGTGTTACCGGTAGTATCAATTACAATATCATCAAGATACAATGATATATCGGTCATCGATCCGGTATATGGGATCTCGCTACCATCGGAATATACGATAACTGGTCCCGAGAATGCGATCTCATCCTCTGCTGTAAACCAATCATTAATGGAAAGTGTCTGTTCTCCATTCCTGCCAAGTATGAGATCTCCCAGTAGCCTGATATCTCTCACATTTGTAAATGCGGACGGAAAGTTCCTTGTGATCATTTGATCATCGTTTGTTCCAACCGTTACTATGATATCCGGTTCCTCGGAAGTACTGAATAAAAGGTTTGTGTTGAACACGACTGATAGTGTAGCTCTGTTCAGGGTCCTTACAAGTCCACTTTCATCCTGATCGAAAGTAATTGTATCAAATGGGTCATTCTCAATAGTGAACATCCCATTCTTGTAGGTGAATAATATATTTGAGCCAAGGGGGTCGATGTTAATCGTAATGTTTTTGATATTTTCCGCGGAAGGATTCAGTATCATTCCGATCTCAATATCGACTGTACCTGATCCGGAATACAACTTACCATTTCTGAATCCTTCACCTGTGATCTCCATGTTCGTTATGCTCAAGAAGTTGCCGATGATGATAAACACTTCTCCTGAACCAGGTCGTCTATTATCATCCCCATCTGCAGAGGGAGCTGATACTATTATATCATCTACATGATCTCCATTGACATCGAATAGAGATACTCTGTTCCCAAGGTTATCTTCGGTATCATTACCCCATGCGGTCATCCTCGCCTCCACATTTGCAAGGTCAGAGGTACCTCCAGGCACTTTCAAAGTATCCCTTGTTTCGTAGAGGCTCATTGAACCTGTTAGTTCAATGTCACCATGAGCGTCATTGCTGTTGGTAATCACAAGTTCCATTTCTCCATCACCATCGACATCTCCGATATCGAACATTCTCCCAATCTGATCACCCAGCATATCACCTTTCTTGCCATCTTCTCCATGGATCACAACATCTGCAGAGTCCTCTCCCAGTATCGAGATCGGAAAAGCTGTGATATTGGCACCATTAACAACTTCGATCTGACCGCAGTTCGTTCTTCCATTATTGGGTCCATCCGATCCTGGTACACCGATCAGAATATCATCCCTTCCATCGGCATTGATATCTTGAACGATAAGGTATGTACCTAGGCGATCATATGCATCTTTTCCCCATATCTTGGGTCTCAGGTAGGTCCCAGATCCTACACTGCTGTTTCCCTTGATCCTTCCAATGTTGAAATATACATTGACACAACCGGCCTGGAAAATGGTCCTAGATTCATCTTTTTGTATTGGGGCCGATACGATCAGATCGGTTGTACCATCGTTATCAAGATCACCCAATTCTATCTGGCTTCCAAATTTGGAAACCTCGGTCCCTTCTTTGATATATGTCATATCGTATCCTATAGAGCCCCGATCGGACCTCCCCCATACGATCATCACCGCATTCCATCCATGAAAAGAGATCACCACATCATCATAACCGTCATTATCAAGATCGTTTATCTCGATATCTTCACCTAGATGTGTTCCAAGGACGTTCGTGGTTACCTGGCCGCTTATCACAACAAACTGGTCTGTCCTCAAGAAACCAACAGGAAATCCATTGGGTTCCGCTCCTCTTGCGGGATATAGATCTATGACGGATGGCCAACCTGATATTGACCCCCATAGAATGAATACTTTGCCCGATTCAGGTTGTATAGGGTTACCGAGTACCATGTCAATATACCCATCACCATCGATATCACCTGTCCGTATGGTGCCAGCAATTGCAGCATCCAGACTAGATCCTCTTATGGTAATGTTCGGAACATCATTCATCAGATCTATCTCATCGACAGCGACATGCGGTCCGCCATACCATATGTAGCATCTTCCCGAGTTCGATACTCCGGGGACACCTATCAATCCAGGAGCTGAAATGTACATGTCCTGATGTCCATCACCATTGATATCGGCATTACCCAGATACGATCCAAGCAGACCTTTTGTATCAGACGAATGTTCTCCTCTTATCCATGTGTTTGCCATATCTTCTATGTTAACGTCGCCATTCATTGAAGGCGTTCTTCTATCCGAAGGGAAATGATCGTTTGGATCGAAACCATCAACATTTCCTGCTATCGATTGCACAAATGGTACCATCAGCAGTACCGCTATCATTATCGATGTTGTGATATTTCCAGTTGATAGGTTGCTATTTCGATTCATCTGACGGCCCCCTGGCCAGAAGCTCATCTATCAATGTACATAAGAAGTGACCTAGTAGAAAAAATAATAGGTACACATTTGAGTACGATACAGTGTATCCTCCAATTATGACGATCTTGATCTTACCCTGTCGATAATAATAATTGTCACTGGTATGATTGCGATCAGCATTAATGACGTGCCTGAGATAATGGATATGTTCCTATCTTTTTTGGTATCTGTTCTAATGGAATAATCTATGGAATGGTCCTTTCGAAAAGATGTGTTCCAGAACAATATCTCATAATCACCGTTATTTCTGATAATGATCGTTATCTTTCCCTCTTTTCCCGTATATACTGGGTCGGTCAGATCATCCTTGTAGAAAGCAGGACTTCTTAGATCGTCTGCCTGATCCTGTGTTAGTAAATATATCGAGATCTCACTATCATGTGATCTGAAATCAACATATATCTCATCACCTGATGAAAGATCATTGAACCTGATCCCTTTAGGGTTTGACCAATGGACATCCAATGTTCCATCCATATCATTGTTGATGATGGGGGAAAAGAATGAGAATATCGACCCTATAATAAGTAGGATCGTTAATATGATCAATATGACCATTGTGTTTCTATGCATCAAGCTTCCTCCGGTCCGATAACTTGTATCTTTGGTCTTTTAAGGATCCTTTTCCTTGGTCTTCTCCCTTTCCTGGGGATCGGTAACGGCCTTTTTATAACGATCACCTTTTTTATGGGTCTTTCAACTTTGGATACCATAGGTCTCCTTACCCTGATCATATCGAGATCGGATGTTTCAGTTCCAACCAATGAACTCAATCTTGCTTTCAGGTAGAATATCTCTGGAATTATCTGATTCGCCCGGTAAACGATCTTCTCGATCCTCCGATCGAATCTGGACCTCAACATGGACCACGCCTCCTTTCCAGTTGGTGCTTCATCTGCCGGTCTTCCTACATTCTCGGCAATTTTATGGATGTAATGATCATATGAATAAATCCAGATCCTTTCATCGTCTTTTATCAATGCTTCAGGTAGTGCATTCCTAAGCGATTCTACTTCCAATGATCTACCAGGAAGATAACCAGCCTTTTTCAATATATCAACGAATGATTGTTTTATCAGCATCTCCAATTTCCAATATTCCCTTCGATATTCATTCATTGAAGTAGCCAATTTCATAGATTCAATTCGAACACCTTTCAAACCCTCTCTTGAGAGGTCACCGTTCCTCTCGAGGTTGGCAATGGCCACAATTGGAGGATCCCTGGAAAGATCGGACAGAGTATCGACCGATCCATTCAACGATCTCATTATCTTCCTGATAACATCATCTCTTTTGGTCATTGTAACCTTGATCGTGATGGTCTAACCGTTCATTACATTTTCCCAGCAGTGATGAGAAAAACTTGAGCTGTTCCATTCAATGCCTTTATTCCAATGAAAAATGTATGTAAAACATACCATGATAACGATCATTGTCTATATCATTTGAGGGGTAGATAAATAGATATGTACGACCTACCACCGAAATGATGTTACATTCTATCTTTTGTTATACTATCAATGCTGAAATTTTTGTTGATATTGTAATGCTACAGATATATGATAGTTACATAAGATATATACCACAATATACGATACATAAAATTTTACCGAAGTTGATGTTGTCTCCCTTTTTAAATGGTCAGTTCAAACGGAAGAAAACAATAAATATCAATCCAAATTATACCGTTTAAAGAGATACTACTGATACCTGCTTATTAGCCTAAGCAATGTATGTAATTGGACTATTTCAAAGGGGACATGGTGAAAATCTTGAAGGGTATAGGACGGGATCTATTTGATATTCTTGAACTCGGAGGAAGAATTTTCAAGAATAGAGAAGTTCTCCGTTATTCCTATATCCCGGATTCGCTCCCCCATAGGGAAAGGGAGATCCAGACACTTGCGAGGATCCTACTCACTTCCCTCAAGGGGAATACACCTTCGAACATAATGCTGTATGGAATGACAGGCACTGGAAAGACAGTCGTATCCAAATTGTTGGTAAAGGCCCTTCAGGACAAATCCGAGGTAATCGAGGATATCTATTTCAAAACGTTCCATGAGATCAATTCCGAATATCAATCAGAATGGATCACCTCGATCATCAAGGATATTGAGGATCACCTGGGAAGATCGGAGATATGGGGAAATGACCTTCATAGGATCATATTCAAACCGGTAAAATGTATCTACATCAATTGTCAACAGATGGATACACAATATCGAGTTATGACACAGATAGCAAATAGATTGGCTTCATATACTGATAAGGAGAGATTACCGGTTTCAGGCCTTCCAATAGATGAGGTACATCAGAGACTCCTTGATAAGTTGGATTCATCAGATTCAATTTTGATCATCATAATGGATGAGATAGATAGATTGGTATTCAAGTCCGGTGATGATATCCTTTATACTTTGACCAGAATAAATGAGGACCTTGATAGATCCAGGGTTTCCATCATCGGGATCTCGAACAACCTTCATTTCCTGGACTATCTTGATTCACGTGTCAAGTCCTCCCTCGGAGCCGAGGAACTCATTTTCGAGCCATATAATGCTCCGCAGCTACGAGATATCCTTAGACACAGATCTGAAGAAGCTTTCTATCCGGAGGCTATGGATTACGAGGTCATTGGATACTGTGCCGGTGTTGCAGCTCAGGAAAATGGTGATGCGAGGAAGGCACTTGATATTCTTCGTGTTTCCGCTGAACTTGCAGAAAGGGACCATTCACCGAAACTTTCAGAGATATATGTAAGACAGGCCCAGAAGAAGATAGAGATGGACAGAGTATCCCAGGTCGTTAGAACATTACCCCTTCAAACAAAACTCGTTCTCTATTCCATTCTCCAGCTCAAAATGGGGGGAAGGATAAAGACCACCACAAAGGAGGTGGTTGAAACCTATTCCCATTATGCTGATAGGATAGACCTGACCGTTCTTGGAAGAAGACAGGTCGTAAATCTGATGAGCGAGTTGGATAAATTGGGTCTTATCCAATCAAAGGTCATTTCTTTTGGCAGACACGGAAGAACGACAATGGTCGAGGCGAATATCCCCTCCACCGAGATAATTAACAATATGCACAATGGGATCCTATCAAAACTGAAGGGTATCAGACCAAGATTGATATACAACACTACTTTTTAATCTCATTTGTATTGCCCAAGGTATCTTATGTCAACAGAATTGGTGTTCATCGCAGGTCCTACAGCTGTGGGAAAAACGTATTTTGCCGAAAAGATCTCTGATATGATCAACGGCGAGATCATCTCCTGCGATTCAAGAACGATATATAGAGGACTGGATATTGGTACAGGCAAAAGTTCAAATTCATCTTCGATCAGATATCATATGGTGGACCTCATTGAACCAGGAGATATCCTTTACTTCAATGATCTTGTAAAAATGACAAGGGATCTGATATTGGATATCGAGCAAAGAGGCTCTGTCCCCATTATTTGTGGAGGTTCACATTACTGGATGGAACGTGTGATCGATGGTATGATCGAAGCCCCTCCACCCGATCTGGAACATAGAAATATCTATCGCCATATCGAGATGGAAGAAGGTAAAGGTTCACTTCATCGTATACTCCATAAAAAGGACCCTGACCTTGCCTCCAAGGTCCATCCGAACAATATATCCCGGATCTTGAGATATCTTGAGATCTCGGACAAGAATGATCTGGTCGAAAGGATCCCCCCTCTTGAAAATAAATTCAAAATATTCTTTCTGGACAGAAGTATTGTAACTTTGGGAGAACGGATCAGGGAAAGAGCTAGCATCATGATAGAAGATGGATGGGAAGATGAGGTGAAAGGTCTTATGGAAAAGGGAATAGGAATAGATGATCCGGGAATGGATTCCATTGGTTACAAACGGATCTACAGATCAATTGAAAAAGGGTCAGACATACAGCAATGTCTTGATCCCATCTGTTCAGATACCATACTAATGGCCAGGTCCCAGAGGAGATGGAAAAATAGACTTGGTGGCACTATTCGTATCGACCTTGATCGATCAACGACAGACGAAGTGACAATGGCGATACTGGATCGGATCAGGTAGTGTAAAGTTTCTCTATCTCTGTCCTGAACCTTTTCTGTATCACGCTTCTCTTGACCTTCTGGGTGGGGGTAAGTTCTCCGGATTCCCAGGTCCATTCCTTATGACCCACAATGAGTTTTTTGGGTCTTTCATGATGTGCAAAATTCTCTGTTTCCTTATCGATGATCTTCTGAAGGAATGTATTTACATTGGGATTTTTCACGAGGTCCTCATATCCGGTATAATGGATATTGGTCTCCTGGGCATAAGATTCAAGTCTCTTGAAATCAGGAACGATTATCGCCGAACAGTGAGGTCTTGCATCACCTATCACCAGTGCCTGCGTTATATACTCATTTGATATCAGGCGGTCTTCAATGGGAGCGGGCGGTATATATTTTCCATTGCTTGTCTTTATAAGGTTCTTTTTTCTGTCCGTTATCGTCAGGTAACCGTCCTTTGATACCTTGCCAATGTCACCGGTCTTGAACCACCCATCCTCAAATGCTTCCTCCTCTGCATCCGGTCTGTTCCAAAAACCTTTCATTATGGATGGACCCTTTATCCATATCTCCTCATCAGATGCTATCTTCCATTTCAATTCAGGTATGAATTCTCCAACGGTCCCGATCCTCTCTTTTCCGTTCTTGTTAATGGTGATCAAGGGACCTGCTTCTGTCATTCCGTAAGCTTCCAGGATCTGGAAGTTCATAGACTTGAAGAAATTCCCCGTATCTTTTGCTAGAGGTGCGGAGGAAGATACAAAGAATCTTACATTTCCTCCTAATTTCTTTGATACCTTGTCAAAAACAAGTTTCTTTGCGATCATATACTGGAATTTCGTGATCGGGTCATTTTGTCCCGAGGTCATCTTTGTTCCCACCTTCGTGGACCATTTGTAGATGGAATAAGATAGGCCTCCCTTTCCCCTCGCATTATCCTCGACCTTCGCCTTGAACTTCTCGAAAACCCTGGGCACCGCAGGGAAAACAGTTGGCTTTATCACCTGTGCATCATCAGCGATCGTTTCTATGGACTCTGCATATCCTACGGTTCCTCCAAATCTTATCAACAGATAATTGATGATCCTTTCGAATACATGTCCAAGAGGCAAGAAGCTCAACTCGATGTCTGTCTCCCTCAGGTCTATCATCTGAAGGATGTTCTCCACATTTGAAAGAAGGTTCCCATGGGTCAATTCCACACCCTTTGGTACACCGGTCGAACCCGATGTGTAGATCAACGTGGCAGTATCGTTCAGTCCAACTTTTTTATCATATTTGTCAATCAGATCCCTGTTCTTGATCCCAAGTTTCAGGAATTCAGAGAATTTTATTACATCTTTTGCATTTTTAAACCCCTTCTCCAGGTCAAATACCACTACCTTTTCAATGGTAGGGAATTCTCCACTATTCTTGGCCTCAAGGAACTTATCAACATAGGGCCCGGCAACAAAAGCGATCCTTGATCCCGAGTTATTGATATTGAAGGAGATCTCATTGATAACCAGTTTCTTCGGATCTGGTGTCACGTAATTGGTCACATTGATCGCACCGATCCTATGGATCGCCAGATCTACCATCATCCATTCATACCTGTTATTACAGGCCATTGTCACTCTGTCGCCCTTATCGATGCCCAATGAGAGAAGGGCAGAAGCGCAATCCTGTACTCCCTTATTCATATCATTGAACGACATGGACCCCCAGTGACCGGGTCTTATCTTGTATATGACCAGGTTCTTTTCAGGGTCCTTGTCCATACTTGATCTGAACATATCATAAATATTGTTGAAACCTGTCTTTTCAATAAGCGGAGAT
>JAUVCN010000034.1 GCA_030595715.1 Thermoplasmatales archaeon | reverse complement strand
GTAACACTTACCTGGCTTCCGCCTGAAGATATGGGATTCATTATTGAAGGATACAGGATCTTCATCGTGGACGATGCGGATAGACCTGTATTGATCGGCGAGGTCCCTGGCGATGTGACCGGATTCAACGCAATGGACCTGGTCAATGGTAATGAGTATCGTTTCAAGGTAGCGGCCTTCAATGAGATCGGTCAGGCACTTCTTAGCGAGCGTGTGAAAGCAATCCCGATATCCCTCCCCGGTCCTGTTACGGAGATATGGACGACCGAGGCGTCCATGGGTATTGTTGTCATACACTGGAAAGAACCCGTGTATGACGGTGGTTCCCGTATCTCGGGTTATATGGTATATCGTGGACAAGTCGAAGGTGAAGAGGTGTTCCTCGAGACTGTCACGGATCAAACCCATTTCCGGGATGTGGGTCTCACCGATGGTGAGGCCTATTTCTACAGTATATCGTCGACAACGGACATCGGTGAAGGACCTAAGAGCAATTCCTTCTCGGTTTTACCAATTGGTGTCCCGTCTGCTGTCCGTGACCTATCCATCGATGCGACCACGGACGCTGTTGAACTGACCTGGCTTCCTCCGGATAGTGATGGTGGAACGCCGGTGACCGGGTATACGGTATACAAGGGAACAGATCATGTGAATTTGAAGTTGTGGCGTCTGCTCGATGCTTCTGCGTTGAAAGTTACTGATGAGGATGTGAAAGAGGGTACGTATTACTACCGTATCGTTCCCGTGAACAATGCAGGAAGCGGTCAAGCATCCGCGATCGATGTGGATGTTCCTTCAAGGATCGGAACCGCTGTCCTGATCGGTGTGTTGTCTTTCCTTGTTCCACTCATCATTGTGTTAATTGTAGTGGTCCTTCCACTGGTTATCAGGAAGGGCAGGAAGGCAAAAGAAGAAAGGGAAGCAAAGGAGGCGATCGATCGTTCTTTGGAGAAGGAGGCGCCTTCCTCGCCCATCCGTTCTTTGGGTCCCGCTCCTGGAACTTACTCTCTATCCCGCCTTCCACAGGCACAGAGAGGTCCGGTGCCAGCATTGGGTCCGGCGGCGACTTCACAGAGGCCCACCAATGCCTTGCCCCCGATGCGTGCCGCACCGAGGCCTCCCTCTCAATATAATGGGTATATTCGTCCGGAGGTTCAAAGACCCAGGGAGAAGGACCTTGATAATGTTCTGAGGCAGGATGGAAGTCCGGTAATGGGAACAGATATGCCTTCATCATCGGGACCAGATCCCGTGCAGGTCCTGTTGAAGTTGAGGGAACTGAAAGATAAAGGCATCATAAACGAAGAAGAGTTCGAGACGAGAAAAGCAAAGTTACTGGACGACCTTTGAGGTTCGATAGAATGAAGAGAGTTGGAGACAAGGTAAAAAGAAGTGATCGATGAAATCAAGGATTGATGGAATGAATGGAAACAAGATCTCTTACAGGACACGCCCGCTATATTTGATCTTGACAATAACGATACTGCTTTTCCTCTTACTGTCATTTCCTGTGGTCGATTCGACCCCAGTTGAAGATGATCCGATCATTGAAAGTATATTTTCTGTGAACAATGTATTGGAAAGAGGTCAGGATCAGATGGTATCACGATCTTCGACACTTGTTATAGGTGATATGATCCTTGCGGCTTATACAAGAGAGAACGGACAGAGGAATGTTGTTTGCATGGTGGCTTCAATGGATACCGGTGATACCTGGTCCGATGAGGTTCAGGTCCATGAACATGATGATCTGGTCAGATTGGACCTTCACATGTGGAAGAGTGGTATCTATCTGTTCATAATGGACGGCCACCCAACTATCAAGACCGACAGGGAAACCTATGTCTATTCTGCTCAATTATCTTCATGGGAAGATATTGGAAAGGCACAGGGAACCGTTATCTTTGAGGAATATGGAATGAACTTTGCTGTTGAATATGATGACGATTACATGTATCTTGCATCTGCAAGATCACACCATATCGACCTAATATTCCACCGCTTTGATGGGTATGAATGGGAAGGACCCAAGAAGATGGTTGCCGATGGATATGCGAGCAGTACAACAATGCAGATCTTGAATGGGAAATTGTATCTTTTTTACAGTAGGCCCTGGGAGGTATCAGCATATTCTGGCGTGGATGGACATGTGAGATATTTCACTTCCACGGATCAGGGTTCATCATGGCAAGGTCCATTTGTGGCCATGGATGTATATAATGACCTGTTCGAACTATGTGTTGAGGTAAAAGATGAGGAATTGATCCTCTTTGTTAATAGAAGATATTCTGATGATATCCTTATGTCCAGGCTAGATCCTGCTTCAAGACAATGGACCGAAGAGGTAACATTGGTGAGAGGGAGGGGTTTGAATCCAGGAAAAGGAATTGGATACGATTTCAGCCTCTATTTCGATCTTGACAAAGATATCGCGATCTTGGCCTATGAAACAGAAGATGGGAAGATCGCGATGATACATTCCACAGATGGTGGCGAGAGATGGCTTCCATGTGAGAAGTCATTATCTTTATCAATCGTAAACGGCAGGGATCCAAATTTTTCCAGAGGTGGGGATCTTCTAAGGGTTGCTTCCAAGACCAACGGCCAATGGTTCATGTCTATCCATGAAATTTCGAAAGAGGACCTGGAAGATACTTCCGGTTATCCTCTCCTTCAAGAGGCAATTCCGGAGGAGGAACCTAACCCCGGAGTTCTAACGGTGATCGTATTGGTGATCCTGATACTCCTGGTATTGATCTCCCTTTTGATCCCGTTGATATTCGTTGTTGTCATCATCGCCGTGGTTGCAAAAGGGACCAGGTCCATGAAAGGCAGGAAGAAGGTCCGACCATCCTCGAAACCCGAAAGGAAGATCGGAAAAGGAATTGATAAAAAGCACAAGCAGAGGACCATCATCGATGATGACATCACTGGTGTGGACAGGGAAGAAGATACTCTTGCGGACATATCATCTCCAATGGTAAAGAACGAGGGGGAACAAGTGGGGCATGGGCCAAGGGAATTGATCCCACCACCCATATATTAAAACCTGTAATGGATCAACTGGATGATGGGAACGAAATAATACAAATGATCAAGATAGCAATGGTATATCAGATCTCAATGTAATAATCTCTGAGAAATTGGGTTTTTTCATTTTTCGGTACCAAGGAAGATCAGTATACCTTTAAATATCATTTAGGGTATATAATTGATTTGTTGGTTATTATGACAGTTACGGTAAAAATAGATAAATTTGGTAAGATATTTTTTCCGAAGAGGATCCGGAACCTCATTCAAGGCGATGAATTCGAAGTTCACATTCTGGATAATAAGGTGGAATTGATCCCAGTGATGAAACCCATTGAACTATTTGGAACTCTGAAGAAGACCAATAAGAAGTATCTGGATGCGATCCATGGTGAAGAACATGTCTTTGGTTCTTGATACATATGCTCTGATAGAGCTGTTCGAGGGTAGTGAGAAGGGGAAAAAGGTAAAGGAATTGATCGAAAAGGATGAGGATGTATTCATTTCGGTCCTCACTATTTATGAACTTGGAACATACCTTGAAAGAGAGATCGGAAAGGAAAAAGCAGATCCGTATCTCAGATCAATATCTACGCATTTTAATATGATCGACATTGATGAACATGTTTCATTCATGGCGATAGATCTGAAACCAAAAACATCCCTTCCAGCCATTGATTGTCTGATCTATGCTTCTGCAAGGTCCGTTAATGCAAAAGTGATCTCCGGGTGTAAACATTTCAAGAAGATCGATCACAACATGGATGTAATAATTGTTTGAAGTTAACCCGTTCGTGTGTTTCTTCAACTCTTCCCCATTTAAGGGATTGAAGTGTAGACGGATACATCAATGAAATCATCCTATTGTGCGAGATGGTGATGATCGATATGGTCTCATATATGTGCGATATTCATAGAAAATGTCTTTCAATAGGATTCCCTTACCAATGTGCGAGACGGGTATTCCGGACCTATAAAACAACAGGCAGATGAATTATCATCGATAACGGAGGAAGATCATTGAGCGATGAAAGGAAAGAGAAGGAGGTTCCCGAAAGGAGCCTCGGGGAGATGCTGATCTTTTTCACTTCTGTTTCCATTTTTTTCATGGTCATCTTTGCATGGATCGGACTGATAATGTCCATCATCTATACTCCTGATTCATCGATCCGCCTTGTTTTCATTCTGTCGGCGGTCGGGTCTTCATTTTTCATCATTGCAGGACAGTTCCTGACGCATGCCAACCACAGCAAGCCGATGTTCCCACTATATCTCCTATCATCCATGGGGCTTGCCCTGTTCTTCTATATGTTCGTGATATCTGCGATCGGGACCATCTACATTCTCATTCTGCTACTCTTCGGATCCTATTTTCATGATATTCCCGTCGCTCCGATCATCAGGATATCGATCCCCGCCATCATAACGATCATCTTCATCCACGGCCTGATCAATGCCAGGTATCTAAGGAGGAGGCATGTCGAGGTTCCGGTCCTTGGACGGGGGAAGAAGCCTGTGCGGATCGCTCTCATATCGGATATTCATCTGGGTCTTCTTGTGGGGTCCACAAGATTGAACGCGGTCCTTGACACTCTGAAGAAAGAGGGACCGGATATCATTGTGTCTGCCGGTGATCTGCTTGATACGAACCCTCGTTTTCTTGATAGGTTCGAACCGTTCATCAAGGACCTGGTCTCGATCGCGCCGACCTATGGTGTGATAGGGAACCATGAGTTCTACAATGGAATGGCCGATTCCATAGATTGGATGCATCGACTCGGGATGACGGTCCTGGACGATCGATCGGTGAAGGACAGAAGGACAGGTATAATCATGGTCGGTGTCAGTGATCCCTCGGCTTTCAGGAACCGTGAGGAATACAGGTCAAAGATCCATGAATTGATCGAAACAAGCAGAGAAAGTGGAACAAAGGTGATGATCAATCATCAGCCAATGTTCTTCCATGAAGCAGCAGAAAAAGGAGTGTCTCTTCAATTGTCGGGTCATACACATGCGGGTCAGTTATGGCCCTTTGGTTACACCACGAAGGCCATGTTCAAGGAAGGCGACAGAGGGCTCCATAGGTTCAGGGATTCTTTCATGTATGTTTGTACCGGAACGGGGACATGGGGGCCCCCTATGAGGATCGGTACAAGCTCGGAAATGATCATTATCGATATGATCGAAAAATAAAGGGACCCCGCATCCACGGGGTCCTGTGTTCTGTTGATCGGACCATGTTCAGAGACCGTCGTTGTCACTGTCTATGAGATGTCCATCGGTAGATTGGCCATTGCCTTCTTCGACCCCATCTATCAACAGGTCATTGTCCGTATCCCAGTCATTGGGATCAAGTCCGAGTCTCAGTTCATTTGGGTCAAGAAGGCCGTCACCGTCCGTATCTCTGTTATATGGATCGGTGCCGATGCTGAATTCAAATTCGTCCGTCAACCCGTCCTTATCCGAGTCCTTCAGATCGACCGGGATCGGTGGGCCGGGGTTTGGTGGTGAAGGTCTGGTATCTTCTCCATATTCAACGTATGTTTCTGTATCCCAGGGGAATACATCATCAGGGTCAAGGATCCCGTCACCATCTGTATCATCGTTATGAGGGTCGGTCGGTATGTATACCTTCTCTCCCGTATCCTCATTGACATATGCAAGCCTGTAGAATTCATTGTAGTTGGTGTACGGTGATCCCACCTGGGAATACTGGGCATACTCCTCTCCTCCGAAGTAATCGTTGTCCGCCTCTGCATCAGATGGGTCCGCGGGGTCGAGGGAATTGTCCACTTCCCAACCATCTGGAAGTCCATCACCATCGGTGTCCCAGTTGTTGGGGTCGGAACCTGCAAGGAATTCTTCTTTGTTGTTCAGGCCGTCCATATCCGGGTCAAGGTCCCAATCGTTCCCTTCAAGTGGGTTCAGTGCCACGACCATTGTTGCCATTGTTGTGAGTGACAGAAGGGCCGCGACGATCATTGTCATCTTTTTCATTTCTTCATCCTCCATTTTTATGCTATTGGGCCATTTGATCTGGAGTTATATAAAGATAATAGTGCAGTAATCGAACAAATTTACATGAATTAATTGTATTATCTGCACATGTGTAAAATAATCTTAAATACTATCAAAATAAACAAACAATAATGCATGAATATAAGAATTATCAAGAAATATGTGATAGAATCATGTAATATTTTGCACTTTAATGGTTTTTATTAGTTAGAAATGAAAAATTATGTTTCAGTGAAAACTGGAAGGATAACGGCAGTTCCACTTCCCTAATGCTATTTTAGACTCTAAAGATAAAAAGGTTATGATACGTTGATCGAACAGAGATGCAGTTTGCATAGTGCCACATGTACGTATCAGATAATGGTGCTCACGGCCCATTGGGCAAGGTATCCCGACACTGCGCCTGTCCAGAGCAGAAGAGGAAAGTGAAGCATCAAGGTCCTGATATGGCCGCCCTTGAACCTTCTGATGGCATCCGCAGAGAATGCTACGTGGATCAAAACGACAAGAACGATCGCGATCAACATAACGATCTCCAATCCCTGAACGTCCTTCAGAAGGACCAGCGACTGGAATCCCTCGATCGCCTCTGCCGAGGATTCCAGGTCTCCCAAACGTTCGAGCATCTCGAGGACCACCCTGTATATCATGAACATCCCGGCAGAAATGAAGACGGTAAGCCCATACAGGATCGCGGCAAAATTATCCGCCATCAGGTACCTTCTCTTCCTGAGGGATTGCAGGGTGGTGAAATGTCCCGATATCAGGCTGGAAACCTCTTTTGGACTTCCTCCGGCTGCGATCCCTTCCTGGTAGGTGTTCAGGAACTGTGATATCAGTTCGGACCTCGTCTCCTTTATGAACAGTCTCCAGGCCTTTTCGGAATCGATACGCATTTTCAGTCTGTCATAGAGATTCTTGACCTGTTCCGTCAGTGCACCGAAATCGTGCCATCTGATCCTCTTCAATCCCTGGGACGGAGCTCCTCCTTTCGATTCCGATGTTATCCCGATGGTCCTTATGAAAGCTCCGAACGCCTCATCCCTCCTGATGATCACCCCCTCTTCCCTTATCATCACAGATCCGGGGATCATCAGAGGTGTCGAAAGGGCTGCAAGATACAGGATGAAATTGGACCAGCCTATGGGGAAGAACGCTCCGATCAGTGCGATCAGGACCATTCCGGATATACCCACCCATAAACTGATGTCCATATCCCTGTGGAATTTGGATTCAAGAGGTCTTGGTTTTGGATCATACCAGATGTGCTCATTGGGCAGAACGCTGTTGATCACCACCCAGAGGAGCATCTCCACGATAATGAATGTGAAGATGATGAGGAAGCTCAGGAGATAATGATTGATGCCAACCAGCATGGAAAGGATCACCAGCATAACATTGAGGAACATGGTGACAGATACCATGGAGATGTAAACCTCCCTGACAACCTCCACCCTGTCCAATGTTGTGGAGTATCGTGACTTGAACTCTTCCATCACAGCTTCTTGTTCATTCTGGAAGAAGACCTTTGGATCCTCGTCGGATTCTATCGCATATGCCATTCTCTCCAGGAAATCCCCGAATCTGTGGGATGGTGTCTGCTTGGCAACGATCCTGAGGGACCTTGGAAGTGAAATATTCCATTTCTTCGCAAGCTTCCTGACCTTTATGAGCTCTTTCAGGACATGCTTTGTTGTCCTCTCCTTGGAAGCTATCTCGAAGATCGATGATCTTGTTGAGGAAGAGAGTGAAAGGACAGCGATCCTGATGATGAATAGATGGAGGTCATCATCCAGTTCCTGTTTCTTCCTTTCCCTGATGACATAGGGGTACAGTAAAGCAGCGAGGGTGATGAACAGGATAGTTGCTACAAGAAGTGACAATCCAGGGCCGGACATGAAAATATCTGGAAAGATCATCACAATTACAGCTGCGAGGACCACGACCGCCATTCCCACTGGTATGACCCTTTTAAGGGTCCATACCTTGGGATCGATCCCCAGGTCCCTGTATGCCAGGACCAATTCCCTCATAACCATCTCAACCCCTCAGCTCCCTGGGTATCGCCTCCCATCCTCCCTCGGAATATGCTCTGAACACATCATTTACCTGATCGTATCCTATGATGTTGTGTTCGACCATGGCCTTGATCATTCTCTCTCTTCTTTCCAGTTCCGTATAGATATCCTTCGAGAACTCGAGCCCCATCTTTGGGGCGATCTTGTGCTCAAGTATGTATGAATTGTACATCCCGGTGAAGTAGTGCCTGTCCCTGATCGGATCCCATTCGAAGATCGTTCTTGTCAGGACACCGCCCTTTTCCTTTGAGTACTTGATTATCTCCTCGATGGCAGAGCATCTTCTGAGTATTCTTCCCTCATCATAGATGATCTCCTGGAAGAGGGCCAGGTTCATGTTATCAATGAACCTGATGGGAACATTGATCGGATCTCCAGTGAACCTCTGGATCATCTTTGCAACCGATGATGCATGGAATGTGGAGATCACAGCGTGCCCTGTCTGCATGGCCTGGAAAGCCGCGGATCCTTCCTTTCCCCTGACCTCTCCGATGATGATGTAATCCGGTCTTGACCTCAGTGCTGTCTTCACGAGGTCGAACAGTTCGACCCTTGCCTCATCGAAAACCGTCTCTCTTGTGATCAGTCTCTGCCAGACCTCATGTGGAACGACGACCTCCGGAGTATCCTCTGCCGAATAGATCTTCTTTCTCATATTGATGAATGACAGCATTGCATTGAGCGTCGTCGTCTTTCCTGATGCTGTCTCGCCCGATACGAAGAGCGACATGCCATACTCAAGGCAAAGCCACAGGTATGCGGCCATCTTTGCCGAGAAAGTACCCCACCTGACAAGTTGGGGCATGGTGGGAGGTTTCTCGAAGAACTTCCTGATGGTGAATGACGCCCCACCCTTCGAAACATCCTCAGAATATATGATGTTCATCCTGGAGCCATCGGGCAATGCTCCGTCCACGATCGGCCTCGCATCCGTCACCGGGCGCCCCATCCTTTCGGATGTGGACCTGATGAAAAGGTCAAGCTCCTTCTCGGACCTGAACCTGAGATTGGTCCTGAGCATTCCAAAGATCTTGTGAACGACCGATATATTATTCAGGCCCACCGCATGGATATCTTCAAGATATGGGTCCCTCAGGAGTGGTTCTATCAATCCGCCCCTTGCAAGGTCCCTCTTCAACATGTATGTGATATGATCTTTTTCATCATCACCAATGGGGACCTTTCGACCTCTCATCCTGTCAAAGATGGTCTGCCTTGAACCCTTGGGGTATGTTACTTGCTCGAACAGCTCATCGATCCTTTTTTCCATGTCCTCTTCCATATCATCCGATCGATGGGTGGGTGCAAGTTCCAGTATCTGGTCCCTCACTTCGTCCAGTCTATGCATCTCATCATCGGATAGCGTTGGTTCGATGGCATGATACAGCTTTCCACCTGATGGTCCATTGAATATATGGATGAATATCGGATCTCCGACGGGATAGACAATGTTGACCTTCTTCAGAGATGCCATCTCTTCGTTGAGCTTTTCAACGAAAACAGGAACAGGGTTCGACCTGGAACGGTCCTTGATGTAGGACATCATATGCGGATTCTGTTCCATTGCGCGATCCAGGTCCACCTTCTTCACCCCTCATGCAACTGTTGTGATATCGACTATGAATCCGGCCCTTGGCTCTATCCTGAACCCAACCGCCGTGCTTACCGGACCCTGGGCCTGGGAGTATCTTGTCACATAGAGAATATGATCCATCGATCCCTCGACCACTTCGGTCTTCAGTTCGATAAGGATATCCGCCACCGATCTGAATGGGGCCATTAAATGGTGGGGAATATCTTCAGGATCTATCGTCAGGATAACGGTCCTGTTCCTGCCCGTGATCTTCTTGAAGAACGAGATCGCCTGGAGAGCGTTGCTCTCATCAAGATCGTTCTTGACAAGTGCTGAGAATGTATCGACGAAAACGACCTCCTTTTCATACAGTCCCGGTGTGGACATCAATCTGGAAAGGAAATCGGTCCTCTTCCTCGCCCTTCCGATCAGCGGGAAAACGGGCACGAATCCAAGGCTTCCATCCATGAGGTTCCTTTTTATCGGATAATCGAGTGATTCCATCTGGTCAAGGAAACCCTTTGTGGTAAGCTCCGTGGAAATGACATTGACGCTGTGATGATGGGCCATGAATCCATAGATAAGTCTCTGGATTATTGCCGACTTCCCGCTTCCTACCGTTCCGGATATGACCATCAATGTACCCTTTGGGATCCCACCTCCAAGGTGTCTATGAAGGCCGTCCCTCTCGAAATCGAACCTGAGAACGCTTCCCCTTACCACCTCTCACACCTCCTTGATCTGGAAAACAATGGTGTCCTGGGCTGTTCCCCGTATCGATCCGGAAGAGGTTTTTCCGGATGTTGCGGCCCATCCGTTGTAATCTATCCCCTCTCTGAGGCCGGATACTCGAAAATTCACCTGTACGGTCTTTCCAGGTTCCCATTCATTTCCTCCTCCCAGTAGTTTGGTCCAGATATCATTACCTGCATCGGTGGTCCCGTTCGCGGAGATAATGATGTCATCGACGGACAGGTCTCCGGACCCCGTATTCTTGAGGTAGAGTGTCAGGTTTCCGTCACTTGTATCGTACGGGATGTACATTGGGTCATTGATGACCTCCATGTTCGTACGCATCTCCCATCTCAGAACCGAAGCCTCATCACCGAGATCTGCAGAAAAGTTATCCACAACCTCCACGAGGGTGACAGCCACTGCTGAAGAGATCATGATCGCGGCTATGAAGAATATTATTTCGGATACTGCGCTTCCTGCCATTTCTTCACCCCTAACTGATCGTTACAATATCCTCCGTCTGGTCGGAGATCCCGTATCTGTCTATTACCTTGATCGATATGGGATCGGTCACGTTCCTTAGTGTTGCCTGTGTTTCTTTGCTCGGGTAGATGTAGATCATGTTTCCCAGGTCCCATCTCTTCCAGGTTCCATTGAGAAGGATGTCTATGTCCGAGATGTCAATGACATCCGATCCTTCGTTATGAATTGTGACGTTCAGGACCGAGGTTGTGTTGTTATGGGTGGCAGATGAGATGGATATCCTTGAATTGGCCAGTCCGAGCGATAGGTCGGTCGTTTCCTTCCGGGTCTCCCTGAGATCTTCCATTGCTTCATCAAGTGACGGCTGTGCAATGGTGAGACCTACAACGAGTCCCATTAGGATGATCGCGGTCGCAGCAGCTGTACCAGTTCCGGACATTCCATCTCATCCTCCGTTCAGCTTCCCTTGATCCTCCTGATGAATTCCAGGGACCTGACGTGGTCCTCGGCATCCATTCTCCAGGAAGATCTCTTGTTCGGGTCCTTCTTTGCGGGTCCTGTGGTTCCCCTGGCAATATCAAGGATCCGATCGATGATGTCCTCATCTATCCAACCCAGGTCCTTGTAATAGTCCAGGGTCCTTTCGAGTCCATCCTTGGAAACCTTCTCTATGAGGAACTGGGTCCACCTCAGTGTCCATTCCGCCGATCGAAGATCAGGTCCTTCCCAGGATTCCGCATCCTCGAGCTCCTCCACATCGTCATCCTCATCCTTGAATATGTCCGATAGTTCCCTGAAGGACCCTCCCTCGGGATCCTCGTCCCCGCCATCTTCCGGTCTTACAATATTGTCAATGGGTTTTCCTATGCCATTCGAGGGTCTGATCGGGTCGATATCAATGAAAGGATTGACATTTGCGGATATCATATCGTAAAGTCCGGATAGCTCGCTGACCGTGGATTCTATATCTTTCATGGTGTTCTTCAAGCCTTCAAGACTTCTCAGAAGGTATGAGGTCCTGTCCATCTCTGCCTTGAGGTCCTTGACCTCACCTTCCATCATTGAAGTGGTATGTTTCAGGTCCTCCACAACGTCTCTGGTCCTCCTCAGATCGTCTTCGATCTTGTAGATCTGTTGGGAGCTGCCAGTGGAGTTGATGTTCGGCTGAGGGGCACCCGCTCTCTTTCCATACGAGCCAATGCTCCCTCCGGATCCATCCGGGACAGTATTGGCCTCCTCTTTGGATGATCTCACCGCTTTTGCCTTTCTACCACTTACTATCGGAGGCTCTATCTTCACCTCATATCTCTCAACTTCACCGCCCTTTATGCCCGTAGGTTCCAGATCTTCATCATCGTCGAGGATGATGGCGACCTTACCCCCTCCGGCCTTTTTCCTGGCCATTTGTCATCCTCCAGGATCAGCCTTGAAGGGTCACTATACTGCCAATGGACGGATAGGCAGCAGGCGTCTCCCACTCATCGATCGTCTTTCCTCCCGCATTCGAGGAAGTGATCTCCAACCTGAGGTCGGAGTCAGGTGGAAGGGTCGTAGCGGCAGAGCTCAGATCGATGGTCAATCTAAGCATGGTTCCCTCACCGATGATATATCTCGGAGGGGAAGCTAACGGGTCCCAATGATCGAGGGGGTCGGAGATCTGTTCCGTACCGAAATAATCTGATGATGCTGTTCCGATCGACCCAATGTTCAGTGTTAGATCAGCATAGTCACCGATCCCGCCATTTGGTTCTACCAGGATGTGAATAACGATCTTGTTCATGTCTATGCCGTCACTGCCGATGTAATGAAGGTAGATGAATAGATCGTCGATGTGGCTGTTTGCAGCGACCTCTCCTTCCGCTCTGACGATCCTGGGGAGTTGTCGGATCATGGTTCTCGCATCCTCGGTCACTCTCTCTGCATTCTCTTCAAGTTCCTCAGCCGTTCCTATTATTACCGCTGCTGCGATCGCAGCTACCAGTATCAGAGCGATGAAGACGATCAATGTTCCGATCCCGATCGCTCCGATCTCTTTTTTCTGTTTCATCTTTCTCATGCCGTCACCTCAGTTCATGTTATCGTCATCTCATCTTTTTCCTTTTCTTCTTCTGTTTTTTCTTCATGCCCCTTTCCACTTCTTCCGGATATCTACTCGGGGCCATTTCGATCAGATTATATTCCTCTTTGACAGGTGTGAAATCCTGGGGACCTTCGGTAAGGTCCTCATCAATGGGGTCCTGATCAAGTTCGTCCTCTTCCTCATCGTCAATGATCTCATTCTCTTCCGTTATCTCGAACTCATCATCGGATTGCGGATGATAAGGTTCCTCGTCCTCTATGACCACGACCCTTTCATTCGACCGTCCCCTGTTCCGGGGATTTATTATGGCAGGGTATAGCTCAAATGTAACGGACCCTGTGGAGAATGGATCTATCTTTTCGATAACGCCATGGGACGGCTCCGAAACAAGGCCTCCAGGTGTCTGGGGGGAGACCACAAGATCCCTGATCACCTGATCATTGTTGTTCTCCACAACGACCAGATATTGAGCGTTCCCCTTTTTGGAAGATAGTTTGGTCCTCATTGTGACACCCTCTTCCATCAGGATCTCCCTTCCTATCCCGAGGTTCCATTCCTTTCCTTCTTTCGGGGAAAGATAGAATGTAAACTCCTTGAACTCCCTTCCTCCAACTATGCCGTACGGCTTCTCCGGAACCTCGTAGAAATCATCTTCTGGGAAGCTCGGTGTGATTATTATTTCCCCCAGGGGCTCCTCTGTCGGATTCTCTATTCTCACCGTATAGATGACCTTTCCATTCGAGAAGAATATCGTGGATATGATGTCGACGGTCTTGTTCAGAAGTGGGAAAGGCATGTAAGCCGCCCTTTCCAGAGCAGGATTGACAAGGTTCATGGTCTTCAGGGCCTTGTTATAATCTGCCTTCATTGCCCTTTCCTTTGCTCTTCCCATGATATCCATTGCTTCCGAGATATCATATCCCCTTTCTTCCATGTCCATGATCCGATCGATGAACTTCTTCATCTTCTTTATGAACTTTCGGTGCAGGGTCCGGGTCTGTTCGAGAAGGCCGGATGTATCCTTGCTGATGCGGTTAGCCCGCATGAAGTTTCCCCCCGCAAGGGCCAACTCGGCTTTACGAAGCATCTCCTGGGCATTATCTGTCCCGGCAGGATTCACTGGAATCCCCCCTTGATCTCTGTTTGAAGCTTGTCCAGGCTCTCCCAGGTCTTGTTGATCCTGGTCAAAGAGGATCTCTTGAAAGCAAGGAGAATGAACTGGAATGCAAGTGATATCAGAGGCACCGCAACCATGATCACGATGACAGGGATCACACTCTCGAAACTGGTAAGGACCTCGATCATCTCGACCAATCCTCCATCAAGTTCGGACGGGATCACCCAGAAGATCATTGGGACAAGTATCATCAACAGACCACCGACAAGAGAGATAGTGATCGGTTTCCAGATGGTGGTGATGGACTCCATTCCATCGATCGGTGTATCTCCCCTTCTCTTGTTGATCTGACCCAGGATATATGCATCTCCCGACCTTGTGAAGAAATAGATCATGACCGGGATGATGAAAAGGAGATCTATCAGAATTATCGAGAGCCCTATCCGGTTGGCGATGGTGATGCTGACGGCATCTTCAAGAGGAACGAAGAACATCATGCCGAATCCACCGGCAGCTCCAATGGACAACGGTAGGAGAAACCAGCTATCCCTCTTTTTCATGAAGAAATATCCGATGAAACCCGCTATCATCATCATCAAGAGGAGCATCAGGGACAGTACCCATATTGCGATGGGTGGGACATAGTTCTTGATGGTGAATTCAGACGTCATGATGTTATTGGATTCCGCAACGTAGCTTCCCTGCGGTTGGTTCTCGATGATAATATTCTCTTCATCTATCAATATCTCCAGTTCCATTTCCTTTCCTTTTTCGAACCACTTCAACCTCGGGAGCTCGAATCTGAAATTGAATACGATCTCCTGGGTCCCACCTCCTGCGGGGAGGTTTGAATTGAATTCCTGAGGTGAAGCCGGGCCTATGTCATAGGTGCCCACGACCTCACCATCCATCTTGACAGTGATCGGAATGGTCTCCTGTCCCCTGTTCCCGGTGGTTATCAGCGTGATGAAGGCCTTTCCATCCTTTCCCTCGAAAAGGTCCTGGAACCTTGTTCTTGCCATATCGATCGAAACATCGAAGTAGACGGCTCTCAGATAGTAGTTCAAGCTTTCCATCTTGTTCGATCCGCCGATCACATCGATATTGATGAAAGCCGAATCGGATCCGGAAATGAGATCACCTGGAGCTATGATGGGGATCTCAACATCGGTCAACTGATAGACACTTGTCAGTGTAACTGTCACTTCCCGGGCAGGTAGTCCCCATCCTTCGCTGAATGCACCTGAATGGTCAAGTGTACTGTTGATGGCATAGTCCCTCTGCATGGGAAAGTTCAGCTCGGGCGTCTCTCCCGGATCGGGCATGTTGCACAAACGTATCATGATATGGTCAAGAGTGCCCAGGTCCACCTGGAGTGTTTCGGAAAGGATCCTGGCCATGACCACCTCTACCGAGAGGTTGATCTTGCGGTATACGAGATTGTCACCTGCCATGGCTTCCACGTTGATGTCGACGATCTCATGGTAGAGTGGTCGATCCAGCATATTGGGCAGGATCGTCAGGTTGACATATGCCCAGGAAAAGGGGCGCAGGTCAAAGGGGCCCTCATCTATCTGTGCCCAGGATCGATGTCTGATGGAGTTGGAAGGAGAGGTAGGATCGGCATAGATCCCGTCGGGTCCGTTCCCTCGATTTTCCAGCAACAATCGGAATGTTACCTTTTCTCCGACAAGAACCTGTTTGTAACTGATCTCCCCCGGTATCTGGATAATGGATGCTTTGAACTCCTGCAGAACTCCCACTGTGAGGTTCAATCCAGTGTATATCGAAGGGTAGCCCTTTGGATTGATGGTTAGAATGGTAGACACCTGGTTCAAAGCCTGGATGCCTTTCTCGTAGAGCTCTTCCTCGCTCCTTATCAGGTCCAGAGATGGGAGGGAAATATTGACCCTGATGATCCTCGATCCTCCCCTGGCAATATCAAGAGCGCTTCCGGAACTCATGGGTCCATCAATATCCAGGATAACGTTCCATGCATCATTCCCGGGAGTGAGCTGGAGTTGAAAGGTGTCATTTCCGTTCCCTTTGTTCAAGACCTCGATGACGAATGTGGCGGTATCCCCGGGATGGCGCCAGATAAGGGATTGCCCCTCGACCAGTTCGAGTTCCACACCACCTCTGTATTCAACAGTGGTGTTCACCCATACCTCATCGAAGGCATCGATGGACCTTCCTGACTGTGCCCTGACCTTCAAGGACAGTATCTCATCCCTTACCGCGTCGGAATCAGGTGTGACCCTGATCGAAATGGTCTTTTTCCCCAATGGTGTAAGGTTGAGCTCATCGGTATCGAAGGTAACGGTCCAACCCTTGAGGTCAGGTGATTCTACCCTGAACCGGACTATATCGACACCATTCCCAGTGTTGGTCACGTTCAAACGGTATATGATGGTCTCGTCCGGTTCGGCCGATCTCTCATTTACCTCCGGCTCAAGGTCCACTCCGAATCCCTGAAGTACATGGATATCGATCTCTGCCCATTGGTACACCGGATCTTCAGGATCCTGGTCGAATGAAAGGAATGATGTAGCACCGATCTTGATTGTGGCGGTCTCGCCGATGGGGGCACCTTTTGGGATCATTACATGAACCCATACCAGATGTGAGTGAGATGTCATCCCGGGGTCGAAACTGTAGGGGATCAAGTTAATGGTCGTGGTCGGATGATCTATGACCCAGTCATCCGGAAGTAATGTTGTAGGGTCGATCGGGATCGCATCTCCAATTATCAGATATCTATCCCAACCATTTCCATAGTTGGTGACATTGAAAGGCAGATGAAGCGTCTCTCCCGGCGCCCCCTCCCTCCAGTCCTCGATCCAATTCCCATTCTCATCATCGTTGATCGAAAGATCTATGTCCGAATAGAACTCGGTCTCGGGGGGCCGGATCGAGTGGTTGAGATATGGTCCGACGTGGATATGGATATCCTCGCTGGCAGATATTGTCAATCCCTGTCTTCCGGCGATCAACTGCGGTAATGATCTGATCGTTACAACAGCGGTACCCTGGAAAGGAAATGGCGGAACGATGATCTTCACATGCTGACCAAGGGACCATTCACCCGAACGTAACTTGACACTTCCTGCCGGGGGGACGGCGATCCATGTCTTCGAGATGTTATCCTCATAATCCAGATACCATATTGGTTTGAACCTTACTCCGGATGGTCCTTCCGGTGTTGTAATGTTCACATCAAGGTCTGCTCCGGGATCGGCCTTGTTGTTATTGATGGACCTGATATTAACGGTGACGTTCAGGACCTGGGGGGATGTTTTCGATCCCTCGGTGAATGGGATTGTGATGTTGCTCGGTGTCACATCCATCTGAACCGTATGGACCAGGCCGACATCGACAATGCCTTCGGCTGAATCCGCATAACCATTCGGACTCCTTGCAGTGAGGATGAGAGCGGCGGTCTGTCCCTCCTCGGTCCTATCCTCATCCATGGTCTCGAATACCAGGGGGGGAACTCGTATCGTGGCATCCCTTATAATAAAACCATCAACAGGGATGGTGGGTGTTTCAAAGAGATTGGAATCCAGGGAGGATTCCCAGCTGGAAGGTCTGGATGACACGGTAAGAGTATATTTTCTCGCGAAGTCTCCGGTGTTCCTGATCATATACGTGAACTTGATGGGTGGTCCTCCGGGATATCCGACCCTGGGGTTTTTCGATATCACTGTGACCGTAACCCCTTCATTTATCGGGATAGATGTATTTGCCGAGATCGAATGGTAAACGCTCTCGTTCCTCTGTGATGTGGCAGTGAATATCATGATATCGAAAGCAAAAGGATCGACATCGATGGGAACCGCAACATCAACCCTGATATCCTGAGATTCCCCTGGCTCAAGCTCATCTGTCTGATTGGACCATCCATCCATGATCCATTCCGAATCGATGGTGATGTTGAACGTATCGTTGAATATCCCAGTGTTCTCCACTTTGAACACATACGGATCGTTTTCCAGCATCTTGGTGTTATCACCCTTTTTGATCAACATATCGGAGGGGCTACCCGGAGCGAAGGAGACCTTCACACCTTCCAGATGGGATGAAAGGGCTCTGATCATGATCTGCTTCGAGTTGTTTCCCGGATGATCGTCGGTTACATCGGCGGATATGTTCACAAGATAGAATCCCTGTTGTGTTGGTAACCAGGGGAGGAAAGTGACCAGTGTCTGGTTCCCGGCCGTTCCAAGCGAATCACCCAGTTCGACGATCTCGGTGTGTACAGATGTCATGTTCTCCGTCTCATTGCCCGGATAATACAGGGTCAATGTGACATTCACATTGTCGGGGAAGGGATCGGATCCCGGATTCCCGACGATCGCCGTAAATGTCTGCTGTGCGAATCCCACGATCTCTCCGTTCGAGTGAGATGTGATATCGACAATCTCGATATCAACACCTGGCCCTCTGGTGGGACCTCCACCGGCAAGGCCCGGTGAAACGGAAAGGACCTGAATGAGGATCGCAAAGAAGAACAGGAACGCTTTCAGCTTCCTATTTTCACTCCTCCCGTTCATTGGATTTCCTCTGTAACGTTGTTATTCTGTTCAAAGTCGGGGTCGGGACTTAAATGTTTCCCATACAAGTCCATCTTTTCAAAAAACAATGACATATTACACTATTTTACCATTCACCTTTGAATTATCAGTTGTAACTCATAATATCAATGTCATCGTGGTGAAATTTTTGTTGATAGATGCCCATTCCCTTGCTCATTATCCCATTCTCCTTATCCCGGTCAGACCGGTCTTTTTTTATCATCACATAATGTACAGGGACCCATGTTGGTATCGATCTGCGGGACCCCCGGTGTGGGAAAGACTACCGCAGCCTCAATGCTTGCAGGTCAGGGATGGGATATCATACAGGAAAAGGATCTGATATCGGACCTGTCCCTGTTCGAGGAGATCGATACGGAAAATGATGAGATGATAGTCGATCCTGATATCCTGAGGGATGGTTTTCGTTGCTGGGCAGAGAAATTGAACAGCGATGCAATCCTTGAAGGACATCTTTCATATCTGGCTCCCGCGGACCTCGTCCTCCTGATGCGCCTTGATCCGCGGGAGATCAAGGAACGTCTCCTGAAGAGGGACTACCACGAAGACAAGATCAATGATAATGTCGAGGCCGAAGCTCTCGGGTATATCCTTATTCGATGTTGTGAGGGGGAAGAGAAGGCCCTCGGGGAAAAAGAATGGAAAGAGATAGGAAAAGGCCAGGCCCTCATAGTTGAAAGGGATGTTACAGGTATGTCTCCGGAGATCATTTCCAGATGGTTCCTCGAGATGATAGGAGCTTTCAGAGACAAAAAGTTAAAGATGATATCCCTTTACAGACCAGGCAAAGTTGACTGGTTGGAGGCGTACGCAGAATGGTTCTAGAGGATTACAGGCAAAGGCTCGATCTGTTCTTCGATCCACTTACCAGGTTATTCATCAGGGTGGACCCTGATATCATATCGACTTCTTCGTTCATATTCGCGATCATTGCCGGCATATTACTGGCCGTCTCTGGTCATTGGATTCCCGACGGAAGATGGGATTGGGCCCTTGTGTTATCATTCTTCTTTGTGGGGCTCAACTCGATCGCGGACACTCTGGACGGCAGGGTTGCCCGAATGGCAGGCACCTCTTCCAAGGTAGGTGACTTCCTGGACCATACCTTTGACCGATTGTCCGATATTGTGATCCTGATAGGAATTGCGTTATCCCCGTATTGCGACACCACATTTGGTTTGATATCTGTCATCGCTGTACTTCTCTCATCCTATATGGGAACCCAGGCCCAAGCTGTGGGGGCGGGAAGGAATTACACCGGGATCATGGGAAGAGCTGATAGAATGGTCCTCATGATGTTCGTCCTTCCCATCCAGTTCGTTCTCCTGGCATTCTGGGATAGATCCGGGTTCGACCCTGGTCTCGGTAGAGAACTGGTCCCTCTGGAGATCCTTATGGGCCTGATGTTGATAGGAGGTGTCGTAACGACCTTCTCGAGGGGTATTAACACATTCAGATCTCTAAAGGAAAAGGAGGTCGAGGAAAATGAGTCCAATAATAGAAGGAAGCATTGGAGGCCACTCGATCGCAGAAGGCCCTGATCCAGTGGAAATCATACTTGGGTCATAAAAATATTGGACGGATATGCCTCTATCGAAGGCAAATCTTAAATATTTACAAATCCACTTAAACGTTCCCGACCTGAAGTTAGGTTTCATCTTGTATGAACCTTCTTGTGGTCGTTGTTTGCCCGGAAAGGGTTAGGAGACTACAGAGTGCATCCCATCCCCTCTGATTTGTTCTTTCTCTAACCCTTTCACACTTTCTTTGTTTTATCTTGAGCAGTGCAAAATTAGCCCCGAAAAACAAAGATGCGTTGAATGAAGGATCCAATTGACGATTTAATTCAACTGCATCTCGAACTTCCGTATCAAAATGAAATTGACGAAAGGAAGTTACGAGTACGTACAGTTTCTTTGTTTTTCTTGACTTTGGTTTTTTGATCAGAATATGATCAATGTAAAAAACCAAAGCGCGCACACCAGTATTGTAGAATTGACGGCCTGGTGTTGATCTGAAAATTCTTGATCGATCTTGAATCAGGATAGAATTTCCAGGTACGCTGAATGAATTGTGAAATTGACGGTTTAATTCAGCTGTATGTCGAAATTGCAAGGCTATTATGGAAATGACGAGTGCAATTTACGACATCCATTTTCTGTATCAGCTGCGTCTCGAAATTGCGAGAATATCAATAAGTAACGTGAGCAATTTACGAGATTTTTCGACATTATATCTTTGTTTTTCATGATCAATAGTATGTAGAATAGAAAATAAAAGTCTGCTCAATGAGCTGTGATATTGGCGAGACCAACTTACGAGTGATATATTTGACGGGAGCAATTTACAACCTCCTTTGAAAAAGGAGTGAGTTACGAGTTTACATTGTTAATTTTATTTGTTTCCTTCTGGAAATATTTTAATCTACTGTCGGTGTTCAAGAGCCATGGAAAGCATGGATGGCCCCCTTTCCAACGGAATAAGGACCAGAAGGAAGATCTTTCATCTCTTACTCGGAACTTTGTTCATTCTATCAATGATGGCATATTGGCCTTTGAAGTGGTTCTTCCTCGCGGTTCTCACCTCCGGTGTGATACTCAGCTTCGTTCAGGAGCGGTGGAACCTGCCGGTGATCACCTGGATCCTGGACCGGTATGACAAGAAAGATGACCCCATACCGGGTCAAGGTCCTCTGACATTCTTTTTTGGCGCCGTACTTACATGGTTCCTCTTTCCCCATGACATTGCGATCATAGGTTTGATCGTACTGACGTTTGGTGATCCCTTCGCTTACCTTGGAGGCCGATCTATCGGAGGTCCCGAACTGCAATGGAATCCAGAAAAAAGATGGGTGGGCCTCATATGCTTCATGGTAGTGCCGCTCGTGCTTATTACACTGTTATTCGGGCCGATCCCTGCGATCATAGCCACGTTCATCGGAACGATCGTAGAGTCGATCAAGTGGCCTTACAGGGTAATTACTGATGATAATGTGGTGATCCCCTTGATATCCTCACTTGGCCTTTTCCTCATCCTCTTGATCGTGTAGGTCATCTATGGAACATCCGATCAGAGAGGCATGATTGAAGATCTCGTCCGCCTCCTTCTTGGTGATCAGACCCTTCTCCAGCACGATATCGACAACCGACCTTCTTCTCTCCATTGCTTCCTTTGCCACTTCCGCCGCCTTGAGGTATCCGAGTTTTCTGTTCAGCAATGTTGCGAGGGCAGGGTTGGCCATGGCCTTCTTGTTCAGTGCTTCCGCATCTACCTCGATCCCGTCTATGCACTTTTTTTGAAAGAGTGGGATGAAGTTCACGAAATATTCAGCAGACCTCAGTATCAGGTTGCCCATCATCGGCATCATAACGTTCAATTCAAGCTGACCGGCATTTGCAGCTGATGTGATCGCCACATCGTTCCCTATCACAACGAAACAGATCATGTTCATGCATTCTGGCATTACCGGGTTAACCTTTCCCGGCATGATGGAGGAACCCGGCTGAACCGCTGGAAGCTGTATCTCGGAGAAGCCGCTTGTTGGTCCGGATGATAGCAGTCTGAGATCATTCGATATCCTTCCTAGCTCTATGGCAAGTTCCTTGTATGCTGATGAAACGGCCACTATCCTGGTGGTTGACTGCATTGCCTCAAAGGGCGATGGGTTCGTTCTCAGTTCAAGGTCCCACATCCTGGAAAGATGCTTCAATACCTTGGTCCTGTATTTGGGGTGGGTATTGATCCCGGTTCCCGTGGCGGTCCCGCCAAGGGGCAGGTCGAGCAGTTTCTCGTTCCTTCTTTCCATCTCGCCAGCCACCCTTTCAAGAGCGAAACCATAGGCCTTGAACTCTCCACCGAGAGTTACAGGCATCGCATCCTGAAGATGTGTTCTGCCCGTTTTCAGAACGTTCTTGAACTCCTCTCCTTTTGCATGGAACGATGATGCAAGGGACCTGACGCTTAGAACGAGTTCGATCGTCATCCGATGGACCGAGATATGCATGGCAGTTGGAAATGTATCATTGGTTGACTGGGCCATGTTCACATGGTCGTTTGGCGAGAGGATCTCATAGGACCCTTTTTCCTTTCCCAGTATCTCAAGCGCCCTGTTGGCAATGACCTCGTTCACATTCATATTGGTGGAAGTACCCGCCCCCGCCTGGAACCTGTCGACGGTGAACTGATCCCTCAGTTCGCCATCCCTGATCTCCCTGGCGGCCATTATTATTGCATCACCTTTCTCTCTGTCCAGCCATTCCACATCCATGTTTGCCATGGCTGCCGCTTCTTTGATCGAAACGTATGCATCGATGAGGTATGGATGATTGGGTAGATTGGAAACGGAGAAGTTCTCGAAAGCTCGGAGGGTCTGGATCCCGTAATAAACATCACCCGGGAGCTCTCTTTCCCCGAGTGAATCCCTTTCGATCCTCTTTCCATCCTTTACCGTCATCGAAGGTGAAGCCATTTCCTGCTTTTACCCTTTTCCCGCTACTTTGCATATGAACTTCCATAAACATTATAATCTGCACCATCAATGACCTTTCATTCTGGGTGATGGCAACAATACCCAGCTTACCTGCAGGTGAGAAGATGTCCGTTTCTTCAAAGTACCGAACATGGGCGTGGTCCATGGCAGCCTTGATGCTATTGTTGGCCATAGGTTCTCTGATCAATACAGGGTCTGATGGGCAAGAAACTCCCACACTACCCTCTCGTGTCAACCTGAGCGATCAGGTGCTGTACCATGGGAGGGCCGGTGAGGACCTGACCGGTGAAGCCGGCCTATCAATGATATTTGATTTTCATGGTGAATACATCATGCAGCAGGATATTCGAAATGTCTCCAAGGGATTGTTCGGTTCCGGTGTGGCCAATACCGAGGAACTGATCAAGGCAGCTCACTACAGCGCAGGCCTTCCTCAATCACCGAAGGGATATTCGGAGAGGGATCTCGGGTATGGCGGTTTTTACTATGATTGGAACGACGACAATGACAGGGTGGACCGTAGGTTCTCCGACCTCTATACTTCCCTGGCGGATAGACATCCTGTCCTCTGTTACACCTATCTGGATATACCTCCGAAATTGAATCCGGATCCTAAACCCCCCGATCCAAATAATCCACAACCTCCTGATCCCAAGGTGACCCCCGAGGACCTGGCCGCACTGGAGAAGGTGTGGAGGCTGGTTGTAGGTTATGACTCCAACCAGGGGAACGGGATCCTGATAATACATGATCCGGTTCCAATCGATACGGGTTTCCTGGGTGGGGAGTCCAAATCCATTACAAGAGAGGATTTCGATCTGCTATGGAATGTGTATGAACTGGATGATGGGCGTATCTCGACCCATCGGTACGGAATGACAGCCTCTCCCTGGGAGATCATCGACCTGGAGCATCCCAAGTCCCAGGATGCCGGTACCGAATTCGAGATCACGGCGAACATCTCATACAGATCCCCAAGGGTCATGATCGGAGCTTCCGTTAACGGACCCATGGCAACTTTGATGATACCGGATGATTTCTCGTTCGTATCCGGTAATGCGGATATCGATCTTTCCATCTCGAATCCCGGATCAAATCAGGAGATATCCTGGCTCATAAAAACCCCGGATCGTGCCTATGCGGGGCAGGATTGGACATTCTATCTCAACGCAACGGGTAATGTGACAGTAGGAAATCCAGAACCCCATTTGGATAGTATAGGCACTTCCAGGGTGTTCGAGGTGGAAGCTTACGGTTACCTCAACCATCCTCCTGTGATCGAAGCATCCATGATCGATCCGGACCTCATTCCTGATGATGGTTCGGTCCAACCGCTGGTTGCGACAAGTGTGAAGGATGAAGATGGCAACATCCAATCCGTTACGATCGATCTCTTATCGATCTCGGGCAATTCTCAACAGAGGATGTACGATGACGCTTCAAATGGTGATGAGACATCAGGTGACGGTATCTATTCATACCGGATCAGAAAGAAGATGGACCAGGGAGAACATATCTTCAAGATCACTGTTAAAGATACCAAGGGCGGTCGAGCCTACGATAATGTGACCATTGTTGTGGAGGATATCGCTCATTTCACCAAGGCTCCGGATATCATCGATAAGGGAGTTTTTCCCATGGGGGTCCCCAATGATGGGATAACCACCTCTGTTGTTTGGGCAATTGTCGAGGACGATGAAGGGGACCTCGAAAGGGTAGAGGTGGACCTTTCCGAAGTCGGTGGTGAGGATGCTGTAAGGATGTATGATGACGGTACATCGGGTGACAATTTCGCTGGTGACGGCAACTTCTCCGTGGAGTTCACGGTGAGCCCCCTGATAGCTCTTTCCATCTACCAAGTTGAGATAACGGCCTACGATAGGGCAGGTCACGAAACATCTACCAAGACCTGGGTGGATGTCATTCTTCCACCGGTTCCCCCGGTGATACTGGCCGCAAGCACATTACCAGAAGAGGTTCCGAATGACGCCACTTCCAAGGTCGTTCTCAGCGTGGTTGTGGAAGATGATAATGATGATGTGGAGAGTGTCTGGGTCGATCTGACCCCGTTGAAGGGGCCAAATTTCGTTGATCTGAAGGATGATGGCATATCTCCCGATATGAGCGCTGGTGATGGGACCTGGACAGTGGAGTTCACTGTCGGGTACTCGGTTTCCGATGGATTGAAGGGAAAGATCGACGTCATCGCCGAGGATTCCACTGGACTTCGGGGGACCATCTCCTTCTCATTGACCGTGACCAAGGCCAATGTCCCTCCCGATCTTGTCACCTATAATGTCACGGATTCCGATGGTGCACCTGTTACGGAATTCTCGGAAGGCGAGAAGGTTATCATAAATGTACTTGCCCTTGACGACGATCTGGATATTCTGACCGTCAGGGTGGACCTTTCCGATTTCGATAGCTCACCGCTCACATTGACCGATGATGATGAAGATGGCCGGTTCAATGGTGATTTCACAATCCCGGAGAACACGTCCGCAGGATCATACAATATCACCATTACGGTCTCGGACCCTGCCGGGGCGACCGATCATGTCAGGATCAGGATCATGATAAAAGGATCAGAAGATGCGGAAAACCAATTATCAATTGGATCGGATCATATTCTGATCGGTGCGGGGGTCGGTTTCTTCATTCTATTGGTCCTTGTTATCGCGGTGGCCATGAGAAGAAGACCCTCCGTAGCGGGTCCCCCCATGAGACCGGGAGCTCAACGACCCATGATGCCTCCTGGAAGGGTACCCTATGGTGCCCAGCCAATGGCCGGTCAATTGAGGTGATCACATAAAATTCCTCCTTGATGGGGAATTGGTGGACAGACCGTCCTTCTGGCTTGACGAAGGTTCGATCCAGTTACTTGACCAGAGGGTCCTTCCCCTGAATACTTTCATCATCACGGCAGAGACCATTCCGGAGCAGGTTGAAGCGATCTCGACACTCGCTGTCAGGGGAGCTCCGGCAATAGGGACCTTCGGAGCTCTATCGCTTGCCCTGTCCATCAATAGAGGGGAAGATGAGAAGGCCGCTTATCAGCAATTACATGGATCCAGACCAACTGCCGTGGATCTCTCGAACTGTTTGAATATTGTAATGGGGGTCTATCGGTCGGATGGAGATGAGGCATGCCTTGAAGCCGCCCTCGGTCTGATGGAAGATACTATCCGATCCTGCAGGAAGATAGGTGAGCATGGAAGATACCTTATCGGGAACAATTCCAGGATAATGACACATTGCAACGCAGGGGCCCTTGCAACCCTCGATTGGGGAACTGCCCTTTCGCCCATTCGGGTAAGGGCAAGGGAAGGGGGATCCCCATTTGTATGGGTGTCGGAGACAAGGCCTTTGTTGCAAGGTTCCAGGCTTACCGCATGGGAGCTCCTCAATGAGGGGATAGATCACAGGATAGTTGTTGATGGGTCCGCAGGTCATCTGATGTCCAAAGATGAGGTGGATCTCGTGATCGTCGGATCGGACAGGGTTGCAGCCAATGGTGATATCGCAAACAAGATCGGAACCCTTGAAAAAGCGGTCCTTGCAAGGGAGTTCGGGATCCCCTTCTATGTGGCATTCCCGAAGACCACCATAGATCCGGAATGTCCTTCGGGGGATCGTATTCCCATAGAGGTCAGATCTGATCTGGAGATCACTTCAATTCACGGGTCCAGGATCGCCCCGGAAGGATCCGGCGCATACGGTCCCGCATTCGATGTTACGCCATCCGGGTACATTACCGGATATATTACGGAAGATGGGGTCCTCTCGAAGGATGAACTCGTATCTTCGATCAAAAAATGATAATGTAAAGTTTCAAAGATGCACCCTACTGT
>JAUVCN010000029.1 GCA_030595715.1 Thermoplasmatales archaeon | reverse complement strand
GCCTGTGCTGAAGATCTCCCAGGCCATGTAATAGACCAAGATACCCGAAAGGAGGACCCCAAGGAAGACCCATACGTTCCTGATGGTCTTCCCCAGGAACTTGTCGATCAAGGGGGTTGCGAACGCAAAGAGCAATGGTATTGCTATTATCAGCGCAGGTGAGTTGTTGAGGAGGGAATCGATGAATGTCATCCTTTCAACCTCCTCAGTTCATCCGTGGTGGACACCTTGAACTTCCTGTATAATTGCAGGAAGAAGGCCAGGAGCAACGCGGTTGTGGCAACACCTATCACGATCGATGTCAGGGTCAATGCATGTGGAGTCGGCATGGAATATGCCGCACCCGTTTTGAATATCATTGATGTGAACACAGGAGCGTGGAGAACATCGCCATGTCTGTATGCCAGTGTTATCAGGAACAGGTTCACACCTGTTTCCAGAATGGTGATCCCCATCGCAAGCTTGATCAGGTTCCTCTTGAACAGTATAGTATAGAGGCCGATCGCGATAAGCGCAACCACTACCAAATATGGGAAGTTTGACAACATATCAGGCATCCTCCTTTTTATCGAATACAAATAGCCCCATTGTAATGATTATCAGGGAGAGGGCAGCGATGACCTCCAATCCGACCGCTATGTTCATTATGGAAACGGTACCACCGGACCATATCGGGGCCCAGTTCGCATGTTCCCATCCAGGCATCAGATCGATCGTTTGATTGAAGATCGGTATGTCCGACCCGGAAAGGAAATTATAGAACATATATCCGGAAAATAGACCCAAAAATCCGGTGATTATGAAGACAAGAAGTCCACCGGATTCAATTCCGGAAAGAAGCTTCTTCTTCCATTTCGTTGCGCCGAACGCTACCAGATACAGGGCCATGAGCGATGCTATGATCGCACCGCCCTGGAATCCACCCCCGGGGGTCAGATGTCCGTGAAGGATAATATATGCTCCAAAAACGAACATAGGTGCAAATGCTATCTTTATAATGGTCCTGACAATAGGTGACATCTGTTCCATCAGGAATCACCTCCCTTCTTCTTGTCCTTCGGAGGAAGCGCCACCCTGAGTGCTATCATGACACCCGATACAGCAGCGAAAAGGACGGTTGCCTCGCCAATGGTATCGAAACCCCTGTAATCGAAGACCACAGCGGTTACCGCATTGTTCGTTGAAGGTCCGTTCTCTTTCTCCTCTTCACTTGGTTCGTCAGTAACAGGGTCAAGGGACTCTCCCGACTGGGTATTTGCGATATAGAACTCATCCATTGCGGTCCGGTCCAAAATAACGGTCCTATTTTCCTCGGCTGAATACAAAGTGACATCGGAATCCCCGATCTCTCCCGGTTCGCCGAAATCTCTCATGTTCCAGACTGTGAAGATCATTAATCCAATGAGAAGGATGAGGGCTGCTATCTTTACGCCTTTATTGATCAATATTCCTCCCTCCTTCTTGAGCCTCTGATGGCAAAGATAAAGATCGCAGTCGTTAGCAACGCTCCCACCGCAGCTTCCGCGATGGCCACATCGGGAGCCTGCAATATCAGGAACTCCAGAGAGACCAGAAGAGAACATGCTGCAAGGGCGATAGCGGCAGAGATGAGGTCCTTGAACTTCACCACCATCAACGCAGATGCCACGATACCCACAAGTATCAAGATGTGGGCTGCATCAAATAGAAAGATCGTCCATTCAACCATTAATCCACCTCCTCGAACTCATCGACAACTGCCTGCTCGGGTTTCACACCTGACCTGCGGGCGGCCCTTGCGATCGCATGGGCACCGGTGGGATTCGTTATCAGCAAGGCCAGAAGCGCCACTATTGACATACCGATCAGATGCATGAAAGCCCCTGAGGTCTCACCATTACCCTCGGTGAGTTTGAAAATACCGTATGTGATCACCACAAGTATCAGGAATATGGATCCGAATGTGGTGGCCTTGGTGGCCGCATGTAAACGTGTGTAAACATCCGGGAACCTGTGAAGTCCTATCACACCAATAAGCATGAAGAACATCGAGATCCCCCCAAGAACGGCCATTATTATCAAAAATATGGTCTCGGTATCCATCAGTTCACCCCCCCGGTTTCCTTGGAGCGTTCCATATACCTTGCAATGAACATTGTAGCTCCAAAGGAAAGGAGTGCATACACAACTGCGATGTCGACAAAAACGACTTCCTGAAAGTATGCGGCGAAAGCAACCATCAATCCAACTACTATGGTATTCACGGTGTCCAGAGCAACGACCCTATCGGGTGCTGTCGGACCCAGGAACAGTCTGAGGAGTGCAAGGATTATACCCGCAGAGAGGACAGCTATCCCTATGAGCAGGAGCTCTGTTGGTCCGAATGTCATTCTGCCAACCTCCTTGCCCATTTTGCGAAGGGGCCACAAACACCCTTTATCTTTTCATCCATGGTCTTGGTCTCTTTGACATTGATCCAGTGGATATACATATCGTCGCTGTTTTCCGACAGGTCCACGGTCAGTGTACCTGGCGTGAGAGTGATCGAGTTTGCCAGAATGGTCTTTCCAAGGTTGGTCTTCAATCCAGGGTTGATCTTTACTATTCCAGGTCTGATATTACCAGTTATGACCATGATAGCGACCTCGATGTTCGCCTTGGTCAGATAAAGGAACCAGACAGGAATATAGGCCAGGAACAGCGGGAACCTGAAGAACAACTTGTTGTTCACAGCCTTTCCGAACATGGCACGTGTGATAGCAGCGGCTATCAGGGAAAGGATAACACCGGCCACCAGTTCCTGCCAGTGGAACAAGTAGCCCATGGTCTCTCCATTTCCCGAGCCTAGGACCATCAACAGATATAGTATCAACACTCCGATGAAGGTCATAAAAAATGTCAACATTTCAGGGCCTCCTAGTTAACCTACTATTATAATGGAACTATAAGGGAACCATAAAGGGAACCAAATTTCCCAATACAGTTTTACTATAAAAATAGATATGATGAGCGGGTGTGCACATAATGCGCACATATGCCCAAAATAATAGAGAAAAATATGCAATAAATAATAAAATAAAACTCAATGATCTACCTTCGACACCGGCTGAAGAACATGTAGATGAAGTAGCATGGACCGGAGTTCAATGTCCATCTTCCAGGACGATCATCACACTGTCAACAGAGATATGGGTCACCTTCCTTCCCTGGAAGGTCCACCTCTTTGTAACAGATGCCATATCAGATGTCAGGTTGACATCCCCCTTACCATCATCAGGATCGAATGTTATCTCTCCCTCTTTTTCCATTATCAGGGCGAGCTCTTTTCCTTTGACAGGGTCCTTGATGATGGAGATGATCGGATTCATCCTGGTCTTGTAAACAGGACCAAGTCTGTTGAACACCGGAGCAAGCCCCTCGACCTCGAGAGACAGGTCCTCGGACCTTTCAATGGTCACATCCTGTGCTCTTACAGTGGACCCGATGTCGGACAGCGAATCACAGATGTCCGCAGGTTGATCCGTAATCAACCTGATCGGTCCGATCTCCGCCCCGAGAGAGATCTTCTTCTCTCCCTTGTATCTTCTGACAGCTGCAATGATATCAACAGCCAACTGGCCCTTCTTCCTTCCTTCATCATCATCAAGGACCGGAACAGGCCATTTGGATATGTGGATCGAGAGATCACCCTCGAACTTCCTGAAATTCGTCTGATATACTTCCTCGGCAATATGTGGAAGGAATGGTGCAAGTAACTTGGGAATGCCCAATCCAATAGTATATACCGTGAAGATCGTCGCGGGGTCGCGATCCCTTAGCCTGCTCTTCACGATCTCAAGATAATGGTCGGCCACCTCCAACCACATCAGATCAACAACGGATCTCACGACCTTGTCGAACTGATATGTATCAGCTGCTTCGGTGGCATCCTTTACAACTTCCGAATATCTGTGCAGGACCCATCGATCGATCTGATGGAGGGCCCTCTTATCGGACCTGACGGATTCAAGGATCGCCAGGAGTTCCGGAGGTTCCATATCCTTGAAGGCCTGCGAGATCAACTTCTCCATGTTGTAGAGTTTCCTCACCACCTGGGAACCTCTCTTTACATCCTTTGTCCTGAACGGATGGTCCTTTCCAAGTGTGCAGGTCGCAGCGTAGTATCGAATAGGGTCCGCACCGAACTCCTTGTGGTATTTCAGAGGATCCACTGTATTACCCTTGGAAGCATGCATTGGAGTTCCATCCGGAGAAAGGATGAATCCACCCATCATGATGGTATCCCAGGGTTTGGACCCTGCCAATCTCTTCCCCCTCACCATGGAATAGAAAGCCCAGGTCCTGATGATGTCGTGTGATTGCGGTCTGAGCGACATCGGGTACAATCTCTTGAACAGATCCTCATCCCGAATCCAGAATGTATTGTAAAGTGCCGTGATCGATGAATCCATCCATGTATCGAACACCTCTTCGGACCCCTTGAGCTCCCCTCCACACTTCGGACATGCATCCAGTGGAGCTGGGTCGATGGTCGGGTCCACAAAGCAATCTTCCTCGGATGGCAAGACCGCCTCGTTGCAATCCTTGCACTCCCATACAGGGATCGGGGTAGCGAAGTATCTCTGTCTTGAGATCACCCAGTCCCATGAAAGGGAGTCGACCCATTCCCTGAGCCTGACCTTCATGAACTCCGGCCACCAGGTTATCTCATCGGCCATCTTCAGGACATCTTCTTTCATATCCATTATCTTGATGAACCACTGGGGCACCTGAAGATATTCAATGTGTGTATGACATCTCCAGCAGGTTCCGACATTCTGGGGATTATCCTTCTGTCCGGTAAGGATCCCGTCCGTTCTCATATCCTCAATTATCTTCTCCCTTGCATCCTTCAGGTCCAATCCCTGGTATTTTCCTGCCAGGTCCGTCATCTTCCCGTTCTCGTCTATTCCCTTTTCGAGGGTCAGACCGTATTTGAAGACCCATCTCAGGTCCTCCTTGTCACCTATGGTACATATCATTACCATGCCAGAGCCGTATTCCTTCTCCACAACGTCATCTGCCACAACAGGGACCTTCCTTCCGAAAACGGGAGTTATGACCTCCTTTCCGATCAGGTCGGTGTACCTTTCGTCCTCCGGATGGACCGCGACCAGCTGACAGGTGCATAGGAGCTCGGGTCTGGTTGTGGCTATCTCGACCTTCCGCTCCGGATCGTCTGCTACCGTGAATGAGATGGTATTCAATTTGGTCATGTTATCTTGATATTCCACCTCTGACTCGGCAAGGGCCGTTCCACATCTTGGACACCAGTTGACCGGGTGGTTCGCCTTGTAGATCCTTCTATCCTTGAACAGCCTTATGAAAGATATCTGGGTAAGTCTCCTGTAATACTTTGCGTCTGTCTGATAGTAGACGGTTGGGTCCATGGATTCTCCAAAAATCCTGAACTGCCGTGTCATCTCTGCGATATTTTTATTGGCAAACTCCTCACAGAGCTTTATGAACTCATGACGATCATAATCCCTCATACGAATGCCGTACTTCTTCTCCACCCTTACCTCGATGGGCATTCCGTTCACATCGAAACATAATGGGAACATCACGTTGTATCCCTTCATTCTCTTGTATCTAGCAACGAAATCAATATGGGTGTAATGGACAGCATGTCCTGCATGAAGTGGTCCCGACGCATATCTGGGAGGGTTATCGATCGTGAACGGAGGTTTGTCGGAAGAAGGATCGAATCGATACACAGCTTCTCGCTCCCAGTGATCCTGCCAACGTTCCTCGATCGCATGGATGTCGAAGCCGCCCTCTGTCTTGGCGTTAGGTTCTTTTCCGTCCTTCGTATCGGTCATTTCAGATTCCCCCGGAAACTGTGACATTCCGGAAACTCGCTCCTAAAAAACCTGCTTGTATATAAGAAGAATGATGCTCGATGTGCCGTAACGGATGACCGATAGGTTAAAACCCTAAATGAGAATACTGAACCGTGCGATGGAAAGCCCCTTTCACATTATCGATCCTCCTGGCAGTGATCATTGCCCTATTTGGATCATCAGTTCTAGCTGAAGAAGACTCGAACGGAACTGATATCAAAATATTCAACGACGATCAGGACGATGGGATAACCACAACGGTAAAAAGGGACCTTACCAGATTGGTCGACCTGAAGGACCTTAAAGGGGAAAAGATCGAGAACCTGCAGCAGGAGAGCCAGGTAGATATCGATTCTCTGACAATAGAACAGGACGATACTTTCACATGGTTTACCATACAGACCTATGGGGACATAAGCGATCACGAGCAATTCAGCTACCACATAGCAGGATATATTTCGGAGGATCAAAAAGAGACGGACCCATACGATTTCCGTATCATCTACGAGAACAGGACAGCCGTCTACTATGAACTGGTCGAGGGTACGTTCGTGGTATCAAAACCCGTATCGAACGTGGAGATCGATGGAAAAAAGCTGACGATCCAGATGAACAAAGGGAATTTTATTCTATCCGGCAGAGAAGACCCCTACCTGATCGCCGCTATCGTTGTTCTGGATGAGGGGATCGGCGAGGACCTCCATATCGATCATGTTCTGACCAGTTCCGATGACAATGGGAAAGGAGACCCTATCGATGAGACCACACTTATCATGATCCAGTTCGGGATACTGGGTTTTGCATTTATTGCTGTTATTGTGATCTGGAAGCTCTATCTTCAGAAAAAAGGAGATGAGGACCAGGGTGGAATATGTCCCAGATGCGAGGCAAGACTGGATTCAAGCCTCGATTTCTGCCCCTCTTGCGGCACATTCATAAGAGGGCCAAAGGCTAAATCGATACAGAAAAAACCAGATCTTGCACCCATTCTCGATGAGGAATGACCTTTTACCCCTTCAGGATCTTTCCTGGTCGATAAGATAAAGACATTCGATCCATTTGCAGGTTGGATCAGGTAAATTGTATCCATTAATGGATCGTTCCACCATATTTGACATGGAAATGGGATCCGGACCAAAGAGGGAAAGGTGATCATGATGAAGGTAAAATGCATGAAATGCAGGTCTGATATGCCCTTTCCATTTTTCAAATGCAATGATTGTGGATGGGAAACAAAGGGAAGATATAGAAAGAGATCAGAGTTATTTGCATCACGTCATATAAAAATGAAAGGGAATGATCCCAAATTGAAGAGAAAGTTTCAAAATGCAAAGAAAGGGATCTCTGAAGAGGATCTGATCTGGAAGGCTTCCACAAAGGGCAAAAAGGAGCCCCGGGTCAGATGTAAAAAATGTCACGATGAAATGATATTTCCATTCCTTGAATGCGGTTCATGCGGATGGATAGCAAGGAGGGAGCTTCGAGCCTGCTCTCTAGAATTCGTAAAAATATACATCATGGCCCATCCGGGAAAGGAGGAGGTCCTGGATATTCTGTGGACAGAGGAAAACAAAAGGCTATCAAAGAAATGACCCTACAGGAATTCCTGCTGGACCTTCACAACCTCTGTTGAATCCTTACATTCCGCATAGGCATCCAATGGCTCCACGTTCGTCTCGATGAACCTGAATCCCCAGGTATATATCTTGAGCATGTCCAATGCTATTTCCTTCTCTCCGAGGATGTAATAGGTGGCGGCAATGGCCTCAAGTGTGGAGAGCTCGCCCCATTTCCCGAACTTGGTCGGATTTGCCGCAAGGAGAAGAGGGAGCGCCCTTCCTTCCATCCGGTGGGCCGTCCTGAACGACCCGAAAACGGTCTCTGCCTCCCGCCAGGAACAATCGACCGCGACCAGTCCTTTTTTGATCATTATCTTTCTATCGGCAGGAGATAATGCTTTCTCTGCAAATGGGTCCAGAAGGATCGAACCGTAAGGCAATTGCTCGATCTTGTGAACGATCCTTGCTTTTTCGAACCTGCCCATTTTCCTGGCACTACATTTCTTTGGATCATCCTGTGAAAGATGAAGGATCAATGGCAGTCGGAGCTTCATCAATCTTCCTCCACAGGCTGGGCCATCCCTCCCTGGATCAGAATGCTCGCTATCTGTGATGGGAGGGATGCCACATCCTCTTTCTTCATGGATATCGTCCTGTTATCCGGGCCAACGAAAGGTTCAATGTCCTTTATCGCCCTGATAATGATCACACTATCATCGATATTCTCTGTTGACTTCTTCCCTTGAACCGGTCTCGGTTCGGGTTCGGACCCGTGCGAGTTGATATCATCATCTCCTTTGCGGAGGACTTTGCTCTTTTCATCATTTCTGACCTCTGCTCCGAGTTCCTCGAGGTCAGCAAGGGCTCTATCCATCATCGGAGCCTTGGTCGGGCCTTTTTCTACAGGGGACATTTCCACGGGCATTCCAAGGAAATCGTCGGTTGTTGTATTGATCCCGGTCTCGGGTCTCAACATGGAAGGTTTCCTATGGAACCTGTCGTACCTGAGGGCCCTCTCCCTGATATCTTCCAATTCGACCTTCAAAGAAAAATAGAGCTCCTCCTCATCGTGGATCATCTCATCGGTCTTCTGATTGATACCCCTGGATGAGTTCAATGCAGCAAGCACTATCTTCCTCTCCCTTGTGGAATAGATCCTTTCCAGTATATCCTTCGACCTTCTGTATTCTTCCGAGACCCTGTAATATCTTTCATCAAGGTCCTTCGTGTTCTCGGATGTGCAGTTTTCCATCTCAGCCAGAAGTGATTTGAGATAGGTGGTTGCCTTATCATAGAATTGATCGGGTAACCTGGTCAAGGCTGTTGAACCGCGTTCAGCAGATTGGATCTCTCCAAGCTCTTGGAAAGTTATGGATCTATTGTGATCCGTCTTGTCGCTGCTCATCTCGGCACTTCAATTGCTTCTTTTGAGATATATGTGTCGATTGTGAACGTTCTACCGTCCCTATTTTATACAACCGAATGTGATTGACCCTCATGCATAAGGCCTGGGCTATCTCCTTGCTCGTTATTTTGTCCCTATTGACAACCATTATTCTTATGGGAGATGCATCAGCGATCGAGGTAACGCTGGAATCGGATGAATACTTCGTATCGGTCAACCCTGATGATCCCGATCAGGGCAAGTTGGAGGCTCATGGTGAGGTCGATCCCGGAACACTGGGTTTCGGCGATACTCTCTCTGTTACCCTTTCCGTGATCGTCCACGAGGCCAGAGATGGGCAACCTACCGGAAGGATGTGGCATGCTGAGATAAGCTACGATGATAGCACGGTCAACACAGGTCCGAAGGTATTCCGGAGAGGAGATGTACCCGAACCATATACGATCGTGATGGATCCGGCCACCTTCGATCCTGCAAGAGATGACGGCATACCCGTTCCGCCAGGTCTAACGGATGATTTCGAGGGAAGGATCGTTATCACAGCTTCATACTCAGGAGCAAACAACAATGGAGAGAAGACCATCCAGGCCAGGATATATCCGGAACTCTACCACCTCATCAACCTGTCAACCCCTGATGATCCAGTTGAGATCGAGGCGGGAGACACACTCATCTATTCACTTTCCATAAGGAATGCAGGAAACATTGAAGAATCGATCGATATAGAGGTTCCGGTGCTGGATGATCTCGAGGACATTGAATTTACAACCAGCCTTGAGATGGATTTCATCGAGCTGCTTGAGATCGGCCAGACCGTCTCACTGAACCTGACGATCAAAGCCCCACTCGAGATCAAGGGAGATGATCTTTACCATCTTATCATCATGATATCAACCGTTGCAGAGGATCCTCAAACCCTCGAACCTGCATCAAGCAGGGAGATCGACATCGATCTGAACCTGATAAGGTCGGAGATCGTAAGACCGGATCCGATTCCGGATGATGACGACGATGACCCGCTGTTGGATGATGATCCCTTCTATCCAGGTCCGGGAACTGATCCTCTAATGACAAATGAGAACACCGAACCCTGGATGGTGATACTTGCCATCGGATTCGGTGTGGCGATCATCTTGGTCCTTGCACTCTTCTTCCTCAGGAAAGGCGACGGAGAGGATGAAGATAACATGGATGATGCTCATTCATCCAACTTCAGGATATGAGCGCCAAACGTCTTGCCACTAGGAAGTATGCAAGATACTTGGGAACCGTCACCGGACCTGGTTCCAGGTTCCAATCAGTTCCATTCATTGACATACTGAAGGGTTCTTGAACATCGACATTGACAGGATCATCGGAAAGGGCGATAGCGTTCACGAGGGGATCGAAATCATCTATGGAGTGTTTGTCTATCTCGATGACCTTCAGACCGGTCTTCCCATGAAGGGAACCCGGACATCTTATCAATCTCTTGATATCTGTTGTTACAGGTTCGTCTGTCTCCCCTTTGAGGTGTATGGATGAAAAGGCTACAACAATATTGAGAAATGTTTCAAGTTGATGAGGCATTGGAAAAACATCAAAAATATCAGATTCATTCACTCTTGTTGCAGATTTACCTTTACTTTCCCAGAATATTTTATCAACAATAGTTCCAAGTGCCTGTTCTCCAACCTTGATCTTTCCATCTGAAGCGATCTTCATGAGATGTGTTATCTGGTTTTTCCTCTCCATGCTTTCAAGTTCTTTCATCAAAGCATCTTTACCCTCATAGATCCTTTTTACCCACCCACCAAAATCCCGAATCCGGAAGTTCCTTGTCATTTTATAAGAATGATATTTTGGATTGTAATCTTTTACTTTCGGGGGAAAAAGAACTTCAAAATCCAAATTCCTCCCAGTGATATAGTCAACTATCTGCCTCCGATCCCTGGAATCAAGGGTCATTACTTCAGGGGACCTTACATGAACGTGGTATCCCCTACCTCCCGAGAAGTGTAGATAGGTATGCTCCTCCGGAAGTCCCAGGTCACCCAGAATGAATTCGAACAGTAGTCTTTTCACCTCTTCTTTCACTTCCGCAAGCTGCTCCGGATAGGTCATGGAGTCGGCCTCTGGTAGATGGTCGGCATCAAGATCGAATATCAGGTCCGATCCCATCCATGTCTTGAACTTCTCCCCCATCGGTTGAAGGACCGGATCACCATAATATGCCACTGAATAATAGGCATGCATCGGAGCGGATTCCCGGAAGAAGGAATCCACCTCTTCTTGTTTCAGGAATCCGATGTGGCGGAACATCATCTTTCCACCGAACGGAAAGAAACCCCATTCCCTTCTTGTGAATCGATACGGGGGGATCACATGTTCCCTGCGGTAATGGTCCCTGAAACAGCCGCTCATGAACCTGAGCTCCCTCGAGACCTCATTATCGCCTGATCTTCTCATATGAGGATCGACCAACCTCATCGATATACCTATTTTTCCAAGGCTTACCGAAAGTAACGGAAAGATACACCGATAAAATGGAACTGGAAAGGCAGGATGGCCTGTTCCATTGGAGACATGCTGCTACGCAAATATGGGCACAGGTGTATAACTGGCCTTTTCATATCTGTCTGCACAATCGCATAAACTAGATATATGCAAGAATAGTTCCTCCGACGGTCATCCATACAGGACAGGTCTCATGCAATGCAAGAAACCTACCATCCCATCCTGTTGTTGTACACGGGAGACCTGAACCGGATACCACGTTCGATCAAACATAAAGACCAGGGGGAATCAATATCAAAGCAATGAGCAAAAGAGAATGGCTGGATTTCGTTGACAGGCTCATCAACGAGGATGAAATGGAAGTGATAGGCGTCAGGGCAAAGGGATCCAAGTTCCAGTTCGCCCCGATCGATTCTTCCGAGGAGCTCAGACTGGACTATAATGTCACAATACTGCCTCCCAAGAAGCAACTTCTTCCACCTCATGAGGACCTTATGACATATGACATTTCGAAACCCTTCAATGTGCTTTCAAGCAAGGATGAAGGAAAGAAGATACTCATTGGTGTACATCCGTACGATGTCATCGCAATACAGCAGATGGATGAGATCTACCTTGGGACACACAGGGATGAACATTATGATGCAAGGAGAAAGAACACCCTGATAATTGCTTCCGACATACTAAATGTACCCGAGAGGTCCTTTTCAGGGAGCCTTGGAACGCATGTGGTAGAGGACGGGTTCGACCTTCTGATAACGGACCTTGGAGACATGGTCGCGGTCACCATCGGGACCAAAGAAGGAGAGGAACTCCTCAACACCTTTGCAGAACCTGGAGAAGCGACCGACGAGGATGAAATGAAGGTAAAAAGGCTCAGGGACGAGCTTCCTGCAAAGTATCAAAGGAAATTGAAGGTAGATAAATACCAGTGGGAGAAACTTCTCGAAGAGAATTACGATCATCCCATATGGGAGGAGAATTCCAAGAAATGTCTGACCTGTGGGAGCTGCACGCTTGTCTGTCCAACCTGTTTCTGTTATGATGTGGAAGATGTGATGAACATCAACATGAAAGAGGGAAAAAGAGTGAGGACGTGGGATGGATGTCTTCTCAGGGATTTCACACTGGTTGCCGGTGGAGAGGTGTTCAGGGAGGACCTGAAGGACAGATACAGACACAGATACTACAGAAAGGGACTTTTCCTTCCGATGAGGAACGGTTTCGTCGCCTGTGTCGGATGCGGAAGATGTGCAACCCAGTGCCTGCCCGATATCGCCGATCCATGTGATGTCATCAACACACTGGCATCCTATTCCATGCATGAGAAGGTCAATTTCCCGATCCCGGATGTCAAACAGGCCGGGATCGAAGAGGGATTGCTGGTCCCCGAACCGGCAACCATTGTCAAGAAAGAAAGGATGACAGAACTCGAAACGCTGTATGAGATCAAACTTGACAGCGGAAAGGAATTGGGCCACAAACCTGGACAGTTCATTGAACTTTCCATCTTCGGTATTGGTGAAGCACCGATATCTGTCTCATCATCCCCGGGTGGAATGACGTTCGAGCTTCTTGTCAGAAGGATCGGGCACGTTACGAACAAGCTCGAGTCCCTCGAAGTTGGTGAGAAGATAGGGATCAGAGGACCTTTCGGGAACGGATTCGATGTGAAGGACCTGGAGGGAAAAGACATCCTCTTTGTTTCCGGTGGATGTGGTTTGGCTCCGACAAGGTCCCTGATCAACTATGTAATGGAACATCGGGATGATTTCGGCAGGGTGACCATCCTCTATGGATGCAAGGACCCCAAAGCAATACTCTTTGACAGGGACCTCCGGAGCTGGGGAGATGTCAAGGATGTTACCGTGAAGCGAACCGTTGATTCCTGCCCGGATGGAGAATGCTGGGATGGTGATGTCGGTCTGATCACGACCCTGATCCCACCTCTGGATATGGATCCTGAAAACACCATTGGAATTGTTGTGGGTCCACCTATCATGTATAAATTTGTGATAAAAGAGCTCAAAGCCAAAAAAATTCCCGATGACAACATCATCGTATCGCTGGAAAGAAGAATGAAATGCGGTGTGGGAAAATGTGGCCACTGCCAGATGAACGGCATCTACGTCTGTCTGGAGGGACCTGTGTTCAAATATAATGATGTCAAAGATATTCCGGAGGCGTTCTGATGAAACCAAAAGTAGCGTTCTTTGATTTCGCCAGCTGTGAAGGCTGCCAGCTTGAGGTGATCAACCTGGAGGAAAAGATAATCGATCTCATCGACGTGGTGGAGATCGTCTCGTTCAGGGAGGCAATGAAGGAGCATTCGGATGAATATGATATCGCATTCATCGAGGGTTCCATCCAGAGACCAATGGATGAGGAAAGACTGAAGAAGATCAGGGGCAATGCAAAGATACTGGTTGCCCTGGGTGCATGCGCCTGTATCGGCGGGGTCAACAAATTACGGAACGAATGGTCCGTGGATAATGTTAAAGAAGAGGTCTATGGAGATGCCGATATCGAAGGTAACAAGCTCTTCGATGCTTTTCCGACCAAGGCCATCAACGAGGTGGTCGATGTGGACTTCTACATCCCTGGCTGCCCGATAAACAAGGTGGAGTTCGCCAAGGTGGTATCCCACCTGGCCATCGGAAAAACACCACAACTCCCAAACTATCCGGTTTGCGTGGAGTGCAAGAAGAACGAGAACATCTGTGTCTTCGAGCTGGGAAAATTCTGTCTTGGCCCTGTTACCAGAGCTGGATGCAACGCGATCTGTCCCCAATTCCAGGACGGTTGCGAAGGCTGCAGGGGTTTCCTGGAAGATCCGAAGATGGAAGCCCAGAAGGATGTCCTGAGGAAGTATGGCATCCGTCTCGACGACATGATGAAACGTTTCAACATGTTCAACTACAAAAAGGGGGTGTACTGAATGGTGAAGGATGTGAATATCCATGTCAAGCATTTGACCAGGGTCGAAGGCCACGGTAACATATACTTCAATACGAAGAACGGAGAGGTCTCGAACATACTATGGGAAGTTGACGAGGCCCCAAGGTTCTTCGAGGCATTCGTCAGGGGAAAGAGCTACGATCAGCTATCCCACCTGACATCAAGGATCTGTGGTATCTGCTCGATCGGGCATTCCATTGCTTCACTTAGAGCGACCGAGGCTGCAATGGGAGTTCAGATATCAGAACAGACCGAACTCCTGAGGAGGCTTGCTCTCCACGGTGAGAACCTCCAGAGCCATTCTCTGCATGTTGGCTATCTTGTAGCTCCCGACCTGATAGGGGCCCCATCTGTAGTTCCTCTTGTGAAGACCCATACGGATGCAGTGATCAAGATCGTTACCCTGCATAAGTTTGCAAATTATCTTTCAGACCTGACCTGCGGTAGGACCATTCATCCAATAACACTCGAGGTCGGAGGTTTCACCTCCATACCCACCGAGAAGCAGCTTGTGGAGGTAAAGAAGCAGATCATCGATACGATGGTTGTGACCGGGGAGGTCGCGGGCATCGTCCTTGCGAATGCACACAAGCTTCCCGACTTCCAGAGGGAGTCCGAGTTCATCGGACTCACTGCAGATGACCATTACCCGTACTACAAGGGTGATGTGGCGTCGACCGATGGAGGCATGTGGCCTCCGGAAAGCTATCTCGATATCACCAACGAGTATGTTGTTCCGCAGTCCACAGCGAAGCATTGCAAGCATAACAGGGATTCCTACATGGTGGGGGCACTGGCAAGGTTCAATCTGAACTACAGGCATCTTTCCGATGAGGCAAAGGCTGTCGCAGAGATGTTCGGACTCGAACCGGTCTGCTATAATCCTTACATGAACAGTATCGCCCAGCTTGTGGAGATCATGGATTCCCTCGTTGATTCGACCAGGATCATCGATCAGCTCCTTTCAAATGGTCTGAAGAACGAGACCAGTGAGGTGGAGATCAGACCGGGTCGTGGTGTGGGTGCTGTTGAGGTCCCCAGAGGTCTACTCTTCCATGATTACACCATAGATGGACTTGGAAACTGTATCAAAGCAAACTGTGTTATTCCGACAAATCAGAACCATGGGAACATACAGAAGGACATGGAAGCCATCGGGCCAACGCTCGTCGGGAAACCGGAAAAAGAGATCGAACTGACACTTGAGATGCTTGTAAGGGCTTACGACCCGTGCATTTCCTGCTCGACACATTATTTGGACGTCAAATTCTTATGAGATCATTTGATCGAACCTGTGGATGGATGGGGTCTTTTCCCCATCCATTAGCAATTTCAATTTATATCTGAGCATATGAAGCACTGAAAAAGGTAGGTCTTCTGATCGACCGAGCTATGCCGACTAGGAACGAGGAATTTGGGATTTTTGATCTCTCTTGACACGGTAATTCTAACAATTATTAGAAAAGCATAATTATCTTTGATCCCAATATCAATGTATGGGACTGGGAAAGATCACAGCCAGAATGATAGTTTCCAGTTCTCTCCTTTTGATCATAATCTTGACCTTTATTTTGAAATATCCATTGAACCTCATCATTGACGCTCTGTTCCTGGGATTGGTTGGAATATCCAGTCTTCTTTACATCCTGATCTGGACATTTGTCGGGGATAAAGTGGAAGTTACTCGAGACTACCTGATAATATATACCCATAGGTTCCCATTCTTGAACAATGAGATTAAAAAGATCTACTTCAAAGAGATCAAATTCTATGTGATCAATGGAAATGATATTATTTTTATCCTGAAATGGAGAGATATGATCCACGTGGATATCTCAAAGACGAAAAGTGGTGTGCCAATGAAGGATCTTCTCAAGGTCCTCCAAGATAAGAAAATAAAAAGCATGGATCATAACCAGTTCATCAGCAGGTTCGTGAGGCAAAGTGACAGTCATCTTGAAGATATTTGAATACAAATTCCAATATTGTGGATTATGTCAATGGAAAGAATATATCTAAAAACTACAAATGAAGGTCTTTCATTCTGAAATATCCATCTCCTTTTGAGATACATCGGTGGCATATGATGGAAGTGGAGAGCGATCATGTAGGCTTTTCGGAACCATAAATAAATGGTTTCTATAACCGGATTTATTGGATTATATTAAATAGATGGTGATCAATCTACATATGAATGGAGATATCTGATGCAATTACAAATCCAATAATAACATTCAGCATAATTCTGATAATTGCGCTGATAATTCCAGAATTTTTAAAGAAGTATAAGATCACAGCTGTTCCATTTTATATCGTGGCAGGGATCTTCCTGGGCCCTTATGTATTTGGTTTACACCTGGGCGAAGGATTGATATTTCTTGGGGAGATTGGATTATTTTTCCTAGTTTTTATTGCAGGATTGGAAATATTTGAAATGGGGAAGATCAAGATCAAGCATATCATTCTCTTCACATCGATCTCCGCTTTCATCTGTTTCATAACGGGATTTTCACTTGGTATAGGATTGGGACTTTCCATCCTGACATCATGTTTACTCGGTACGATCCTGATATCATCATCGATCGGTGAAATAATTCCGATGGTAAATTCCACCCCTTATGTAAAAAAAAGATTCGGGAGTATTATCTTTCCCAGTATCGTTATTCTGGATGCTGCGAGCCTTATCATGCTTGGAGTATTGATCAAGACAGATCAACCATTATATCTATTGCTGATATTTATCTTTGAGCTGACGCTTCTTATTGTTCTTTCATTCCTGATATTGCCAAAAATATTAAAATTCTATTTCAACAGAAAAAGCAGGAAACCAAAGGAAGGGGACCTGAAATTTATTATTGCAATATTGATGTTTATTGTTGCACTGGGGTATATAATAGGAGTTCATGGGATCGTTACAGCGTTCATTGCAGGTATCATTGTAGGCAAATTCATACCAAACCAAGAAGTTTTCGACAAGATCCATGGGATCGGCTATGGTATGTTGATACCAGTTTTTTTCATCGTCCTTGGGATGGAGTTGGAAATTGACATTATCTTCCAAAGTCTAAATAATTTTATTCTTCCCATTTCTTTGATATTGGCGTTAATCATTTCAAAATTGGCTGGGGGTCTGATCTACGCCCTTATCAAGAAGATCCCATTAAAAGACGGAGTGATCCTGGGAATGGTTCTCTGGCCTCAGCTTTCTGCTACCATTGCAGCTTCAGCGATCGGGTATGAAACCGGCCTTTTCAATCAAGAGATATTGGTTTCTGTTGTTATCATGGCCCTATTCTCGGCTACTGTTACGCCATTCGTTCTTAGAAGATTCACAATGAGAGATATAAAAAAGATAGTTGTTAAAAACCATATAATCATTGCTGGCTACGGACGTACAACATCAAAGGTAGCATATTTATTGGAAAGGATGAATGTTCCAATCGTTGTTATTGATAAGAGGCATCCTCCTTTGAGGGCCATAGAGGATAGAGGAGTGAATACCGTTTTCGGAAACGCTGCATCCAGCCTTGTATTGAAGAAAGCAAATGTTAAAAAGGCAAAAATGGCACTACTTTCAATACCAGACGAACATGACCTTTTCATCGCCGCAAGACGGATCCGTAAATATAATTCGAAATGCCATATTATTGCGATCATCCACACCGAAAAAGCACATAGAAGTTTGATCAAGGATGAATTGGTCGATGATTTTATTTGGCCCGAAAAACGATCTGCAACAGAGATCGCGCACAAGGTCATTCACCGGATCACATGACAGGTCAAATTGAATGATAAATAAAAATTGGGTCTCAAATCATGAGAAAATGTGTTAGAAGCCACTTCCATGAATGGTTGAATTATCATATCAATATGTGATCCAAGTTATGGAAAATACAACTGTTTATATACTGTTCGTGATTAATGAACATTCGATCTGCGAAGGTGCTGAATATTGAGATGTTTTTTTGTATCCGATCTACATGGACAGATCAACCGTTACAACAAGCTCTTTGAGATAATTTCATCGGAGCGTCCCGATGCGGTCTTCTTCGGTGGAGATCTGCTTCCATCCGGATTTGGAGCCACAATGGATATTTCTGACTTCCTGGAAAACATCTTCTTCCAAGGAGTGAAGGAATGTCTGGAGCAAAGTGGAAAGGTGATCCGGTTCTTCGTGATAATGGGCAACGATGACCCACGAATGTATGAGAAAGAGTTCGTAGATGCAGATAGGCTGGGACTGATAGATTATGTTCATGATCGATCGGTTCCATTCGGAGACATGTTCGTTACAGGGTATTCCTATGTTCCTCCAACACCTTTTCAATTGAAGGATTGGGAGCGCTATGACGTCTCCAGATTCGTCGATGTAGGGTCGGTATCCCCGGAAGAAGGCCTCAGGACCGTATCCGTTCCAAAAAGTGAGACCCGTTATTCCACCATTGTCAAGGACCTGAAAAAACTTGCCGATCTTCACCCCCCCGAGAGGACCATATTCCTTTTTCACTCCCCACCCTATGATTCAGGCCTGGACAGAGCTGAATTGAATGGAATGAAAATAGATCATGTATCTCTGGACCCGCATGTGGGTAGTATTGCCATCCAGCGGTTCATCAAGGAAAGACAACCTTTTCTTACCCTCCATGGGCATATACACGAATCCCCCAGACTTACCGGACGTTGGAAGGAGCAAAAAGGCAGAACGCATTCCATATCGGCTGCTCATGATGACAGAGAGCTTTCCCTTGTACGATTTGATACGGATGATCTGCCGAGTTCCAGCAGGGATCTTATCCTGTAACCTAATTCTCGCTGCTCAGAAGAGATATCTTCTTTGCCGCTCCATCCATTGAGTTGATATGTGTTGCCCATGAATTTTTCTTCAGTATGTCGTCATCGGTGATGATATGGATGTCAAGTATTTTCTCTGTGGATAGACCGGTCCTCTCGCTATTTTCTTCAGCGATCTTAACATCCCATTCATGCAGCCATGACAATAGGTTTTCCCTCTGTTCATCGTTTCCCTGAAAATGGATGAGTAGGTCTATGTCGCTTTCCGGACCGGCAGTTGCTTCGTTCGTACTTCCGAACACATATAGAGCCTCGACACCGTATAATGCAGCATCCATTGCCTTGGCGATCTCCTCAACTTTCTTCATTCGCCACACCCAATGATCGGGAGGCATGATGTAAGCCAATGCACTGTTCGCTTCTCCATCCATTATGACCGAGATCGTTCCCCCCTGGGATATGTCAGGGATCTTGCATAACAGGATCACATCTTCCAGTGCCTTGTATTTTGACAGAACTTCACCCAGGTGGTTCGGGGCCAATTTGAGCAACCTCTCGTTGAACAGGTTCTGTGGATCATCAGGGTATAGCGGCAGGTAATGGATATCCGCTTCGACCAGGTCCTGGAAGAAATGTGTTCCGAACGAAAGGTCCGGGAGATATCCCCCCTTTTCCCTGGCGATCTCGATCAGGAGAGCTGTATTATTGATGTCATTATACGTGATAGGAACACCAAGTTTGATATCTCCCCGGCTGCCCCAACGTCCTGGACCCATAAGTATGAATCTTCTTTTCGGTAGGACCTGGTTCAATGCCCCCACTGCACGGGCGATCTCGAACATGCTGTTCCTCTCTTCCAGTGCTTCATAAGCTTCCGGGTCCACATAAACGATATATTCAATATTCTCGATGTGGCTGGTTGTCACATATTTGCTTGCTGAGAATACTTTCCTGTAATTTGGTATGTTCTTGGGGATCGGTATGCGTTCCGTCTCGGTAGAGTGGCTTTGCGGACGACATTGAAGAAGATAGAGCTTCTCCCCGTCATGAGCGAACTCAATATCGACCGGCGTACCCATCTTCTCTTTCAGGAGGGTAAGAAGGGCCTTTATCTGGGGTATGAAAGAACCTTTCTCTATTAGCCTGGAAAAGGTTATGACCATGTCCGCGTCATCTATATTCAATAATACCCCGGGAACCGGGGTCAAGATACCATCACGATGAATGGACAAGATATTCTTCTTCTGCGGGAATTCGTCCCAGTATTCTCTGATCATATCCACCGAATTAACGGTTTCCAGGGTGTTCTTCTCCAGGTTGATAACATCCATCAGATGTTGAGAATACCGGATCTTCTCTTCTACCAGTGGATTGACCTGTATCTCGGGTTTATTTGGTGACACAAGAACAGGGTAGTCGCTGGCCACGCGATCGACTGCCCTGGTGCCCAGTCCTACCACCATCCGGATCACACCATCTTCCCGCCTTATTCGGGGGGACCAGCGGAATTCATTATTGTTGAACGCGATCCCGGCGAAAGCAGGAATGTAGTATGGACCAACATGTGTTCCAACTACTTCCTGTATCATAATTCCCATCTCCTCGGAAAAGTCCAACAGTCCTCTTTCCCTCCGGTATACGATCGGATCCGGGGAAAATATCGAAGCATAGACCTCAGAGATCGCATTCATAAGGGCCGTCAACCTCTCTTCCATTGTTCCCTTGTTCACCAGAAAGAGGCTTTTGTATTTTCCGGAGAATGCAGCGCCAAAACTATCTTCAAGCAGGCTGGAGGAACGAACAATGATGGGTGTACCTTCAAGCTCTCTCAGGATTCTCTGCAAACCCCGTACGATCTCCGGAGGGAATGTTGAATTTTTGAAGATCTGTTCCAGAAATGGTTGCTCTTGACGGATCTCGTTCGGATCAAGATATTTTATATGAACAAGATCATCCAGATCATTATATCGTATAAGGCTCTGTAAAGTGTCAGAAGTGACATACCAGCTCTTTGCGAATGAAATACTTTCAAGAACTTTGTTCTTGTTTATTTCCTTCTTCAGTATTTTTTCAGCCAGATAAACCCCTGACATCTTTCCTCCCAATTTTCCGTCTCCCTGTGTCGGACCAACAACGTTCTTAAGCAAGGATACGAAATCACCGATACTGATGTACTTCTTTGCGATAGTGATATACTCGAGCCGACCGGTGAAAAAGCGTCGTATAAGAGCTGCTCGTATTGTCTTATCATCCTCGGGGATCAATGTACGGGCATCCTGGGGCATATCCCAGTATCTATTGAGTTCACTGGTGATCTCTGTAAGAGATATGCCTCTCTTCTGAGAAGCAATTAACAGGGGACGTACTTTATCCGCTTTGAGCCATGTATGAAATAACTGGGATATCTCGTCGGGGTCCATGCATCTCTTGGCGATATCAAAGACATCCTTCTGGATCTCCACCAGAGATTCAATATCTTCTTTTGGATTCGGTATATTGATACCACACCATTCCGATCCTCCGTCATCATCGTTCGTTGGACAGATGTTGCTTATCACATTTGAGATGTCTTCATTATGGATCCGATAGAGATGATATATCATTCTTCTGGTCATCCTCAGTGATCCTCGAGGATCGGTCTTCATCAAAATATCCAGAATTATCTCCCAATCATTTCTTTTTTCAGGAATATTAGACTCCTGCCCCTCAATCCTGTCCAGTTCGTCGCGTATCTTCTTTTCCTCCACGAAGTTTCCCACAAGATCTGCAACTGCCTTGATCAATTTTCTTTCCTCGGCAAGGAATGGACCCTCATCCAAAGGTGGTCTGCTCTCAAGATAGTAGACCTCGACCGTTCCTATCTTCTTCCCCATATGAACAATTTCAGCAACCTGGCCCCATTGGGTTTCCTTGAAGTTATCACTGGTGTATTCATCTTCTCTCAGGATAATCCTGGCGCATGTGATATCCGAATATTGCCATGACTGGGTTATCAGCTTGATTATCTCCATGATCGCGTCCTTTTCATGGATCGTTCTATCCTGGATTATTGAAGATATACCGTATATGCAATTGAGCTCCTTCATTCTTTCATCAAGCTCTCTTGCAGTTCCCGTATCGGATATCTCATCAGGGGAATTCCTCTTCTTTTGTCCTTGTTTCTTAATTGGTGATCGTTCCCCTTCACTGTTCATATCTTCATTCCCCCAATATCCTAATGTATATTCTGAGCGTTATTTTTTTTCCCACTCACATCGAGATCGGGTTTCAACATTACACCATTTCCACCATTTCCATCGATCCTGATATCCAGAGGATTATCCAGGTGTATATATCTCAGGTGTTCTGTTTCCTCGACAGCTGGAAGTGACCTTAACCATTTCCAGTCGATTCCGCAATTCCCACGATCCGTTATGGTAAAATAACCTGCCTTCGCCGATATCATATTGTGAAAGAAATGAGAGCCCTGTGAAGGATCTATGATCCTTTCTTTAATGGGTGTCTCCACTATGATCCTTGCCCCGGCTATGTCGCTCCAGTTAACGGGTATTCCCATCCAGTTATCAGAGGACCCCCACCGCCCAGGCCCTATCAGAACATATGGAGCATTATCTTCTATCATTCTTTTATTGATCTTTCGTATCTGGGCCACAATCTGAGAGCTCTTCTCTATCTCGAAATCTTCCGGTTTAACATAAACTATGTCCTGGACCTCATTTATTGTTCCGTTGCCAAGAATGTTATCGGAACGGCAGAAAAGGTCCTGTTCTTCATATTGTCCAATATTTACATTTTCTTGATCATCTCCGGATACCATTCTTCGTATCTGCAGGAGAAATAGTTCCGCAGGGATGTCCGGGTTGGGGTCTATGTTCATAGCAAATTCTATCTCCACCGAGCCGTCCAGAACGATCTCTCCTATCTGTAGGATCATGTGTATGGTCCTTGCGAGGGGTATCGTATCCAACTTCAAAATAGGAGAGAAATCAATGACTCTGGGTCCATCCCGCCCTATTCCAGGAGATAGACGATCATTCATTGATGAGTAAGTAGAGGCTATTTGATCCAGAGCTCCGTGACCCTCTGCTGTTTTGATATCCAGTTCGATCAACGAGCTGTCTTCGTCGCTATGTACCATACTTACATATGAAGTTAGGTCGACAGCGAAAAATGTTTTTTGAGACTGGTCCAGAAGCTCCCTGATCTCCCCATATTGAGGTGATCTGGGACTGGTCGGGCAGAAGCGGAACGAAGAGCCTCCTTCCACAACGGCTTTTCCCAATCCCAGGGCAATGTTTACCACACCGTCGGTGGACCTGCATGAGCCATAGGGATAAAAATCAAAGGATTTTGCAACGCCTGATACTGTGGGATAGAATACATCTCCATATTTCCTGCCAACCAGCTCCTGAACTATTACGCACATCTTCTCATCTTCAGAAGAATTTTTGGTGCTATTCAAATAAGTTCTGGCCTTCTCGAAGAATACCGAGGCGTATACGTATTTCACTGCATTGCAGAGCTCCTTGAACCTCAGGTCCGTGTCCCAGGATTCGTTGGGAAGAAGCAAGGATGAGTATACACCTGCGAAGGGATGGAGAAGTGCATCTTCGAGGAGGCTTGAGGACCTGACAACAATGGGTACACTCGTTTCCCGGATAAATGCCCTGAGATCCCCGAGAAGGGTTGCAGGCAGGTCAGATTCCATGAACTTGATCCCTATACGCTCATCGGTAATCTCATACATCTCTTCATCAACAATGTTATTCTCTTCAATGAAAGCATCAAATATGTCAGAACATAATACGATCGTTCTGGGCATGGAAATAGTGAGGCCGGGGAGACCGTTCTGATACAGATGTGTTGAAAGGACCTTGTCCATGAAGGCAAGTCCTTTCGCTTTCCCTCCCATGGCACCTTTTCCCATCCTGCTGAACTTTACATGAGGACCATAAGTCTTCCTTGAATATTCGGTAATACTTCCAATATGCACATCACGTTTGTGCTCTTCCAAGGTTACCATCAGTTTCTTCCTTAGCTCCTCCGGGTCATTCTCATCGATAATCAACTCGTTGAACCTTGTCTCCAATTCGAATTCCATCCTTGACCCTAACCATCTTGTCAGTTTCTCCCTCTTTGCAAAGTCCAGAAGAACCTCATCCGGAATGAGCCATATGGCCTTTTCAAATGTTCCGATATTGGCGGCCCTGGCAACTTCTTTCCCGGAAGTATCCTGAAATACCAAAATTTCAGGACCCATGCAATCCTTTATGAACTCCACGACCCGCGTACCATAGTTCGGAGAACCTTCTTGTATGAAATTCACGCCCAGATCATTTGCTGTCTCCCTGTCATCTGTATTTCGGGAGAGTGTCAATACCGGAAATAACGAATATCCTTTTTTCACTTTTTCAACGATCGAGATACCAAGTTCGTTTCCCTTGGTATCCTCTGTAGAATGACCGATATCTGAGATCATACACAGTAGGGTCGTTTTATTCTGTTCGTATATAGCCTCTGCGTCTTCGATCGTCCTTGCAATAAGAACATGCGGACGTCTCTCGTACCGGGTTCTCTTCTGTATCGGTGTCAAGTCCTCCTTCATAATGGAATCCATGTGGCCCCATATGGCTTCATTCACTTTCGAGAGAAGATTAGAATAGAAATATGGCGAGTTACTAACAATTAGAACATCTTCCGAGATATCTTCCCGCATGTTGTCCTTGTTGTTCAAACCGTTCTCGATGAACTGGATAATTCCGGGGATGATCGATCCATCGCCAAGCCATTTGAATGTCCAGTCCATCGGACCCTCACCGATCGGGTATGAGCTCTGATCGGTCTGGAAAGTGCTTCTGCTCAAGCACACAACAGGCAGGTTTGGTTTGTACTCCTTAATTCTTCTGGTCAGAGACCGAACGTCTTCTTCACCGGATCGCTTGAATATCAGCAGAATATCTATGTCCATTTCATCCAACATGCGCATTGAAGCTCTTTCATCTTCCACATGTATTATATTCGGAGAGCTGCCCCTATCGATCTTCTCGTAATAATTCCGGAAGATCACACTTAACCTACCCTCTTCTTCAAGCATGAAATGATCATATTCCGAAGAAAGCAGCAGGATGTTCTTGATCCGTTCATGAGGCCCATCCCGAGTTGGTCTCTTGTTCATATTCCTGATATTCCTATGATCTCCATCCTTCGCTTTGGCTATTACCTCATTGATCTCATCGATCTGGTCCATATTGTCCCCATTTTTCATCGGATATCCTTCCTTCATACCCACCCGCGAAGTTGGCAGGCTTCCGCAACACGGGAGATCGCTATCATGTAAGCTGCATCCCGCAGTGATATGCTATTTCGCTTTGAAAGTTCCATTACAGCGTAATAGGCATCCGTCATCTTGGTATCGAGTTTTCCTATGACCTCGTCCTTTGACCAGTAATAGTTGGTATTGGATTGAACTTGCTCGAAATAACTGCAGGCGACCCCTCCGGCATTTGCAAGGAAATCAGGGATAACGATAATACCCCGTTCATGAAGGATCCTGTCAGCTTCCGGGGTCGTGGGCCCATTTGCACCCTCGGCGATCATCTTTACCTTTTTACTGATATCGTTAACGTTTTCTCCGGTGATCGCATTCTCCAGTGCTGCCGGGATAAGTATATCGACTTCCTGCTTCAGCCATTCATCACCAGGAAGGATCGTGTATCCCAGCTCTTCGGCCCGGTTCTTGTTGATCGATCCGAATCGGTCGGTTATTCCACGCAGTTCCTTCAAGTCTATACCATTCTGTTTGTAGAAGGAGTGTGCTTTCTTGTCCCCCTGGTCCCAGCAGGATACACAGACCGTGGTTCCCCCATATTTATGATAAAGCTCTATTGCATGCTGGCTGACATTTCCGAATCCCTGGACAGAGGCTGTTGTATCGGATATGTCGATCTCCGCTCCCTTGCATGCCTCTCTCAGGGTGAAAACAACACCGTAACCAGTCGCTTCCGTTCGACCCAATGATCCGCCATGACCAACGGGCTTTCCGGTAATAAAACCAGGATATCTACCCCCATTGATCGTTTCGAACTCGTCGAGCATCCATAGCATATGCTGGCTGTTGGTCATGACATCAGGTGCAGGAATGTCCTCGACAGGGCCTACATTCTTTGATATCTGCCTCACCCAGCCCCTGCAGATCGCCTCCTGTTCCCTCTGGGACAGGTTATGAGGGTCGCAGATCACGCCCCCTTTCCCTCCACCAAGTGGTATGTCCACAACCGAACATTTCCATGTCATCCACATTGATAGAGCCCGAACGGTGTCCGCAGTCTCCTGGGGATGGAATCTGATCCCTCCCTTGCATGGCCCCCTTGCATCGTTATGTTGGATCCTGAAACCTTTGAAGACCTTTGTTCTGCCATCGTCCATCCTTATCGGAATGTTGAAATGATATTCTCGCATGGGAGAACGAAGGAGCTCCTTGGTACCTTCGTCCAGCTCAAGCTTCTCGGCCACCTTGTCAAACTGTTCCTGTGCCATTTTGAACGCATTGAAACCAGTATCTGCCATCTTTGTTCCTCCCGGAGGATAATAATTGAGTAGACGGACATTATATTTAAAAGAGGAGCACATTATAATATGCAATAATATACATTTTGTGACACATATATATCACATATATCACAACATGAACACATGCCACATTATCCAAATGGTTGATCCTGCCTTCTTCTTGCTTTGCTCTTCCTGCATTCCCATAACTTCTTCTCTATCAGCCCCAGTGATACCTTCTGGGCCTTGATCGAATAAAGTGGATGGGAAGAAAGAACAGTATTGGAAATGGCCCCAATACTACCTGGGAACTCTGTGAGCAGTGACTCCCCCCATTCAAAGAACTCGTCGATGGTGCGAAACGCTGAAAATACAAGGAGATTATACCTGCCGATGCTGCTTTCAAGGGCCCTTGGTATATGATTGTCAGACATCAAGAAACGTTTTATCTCCTTTCTTCTTGATTTCAACTCTATCATTGAGACTATCAGATTATATCTGGGAGGTGCCAGAAGTTCAGGGAAATAACATCGTGGAGGGCCGATTATGTTCCCTTCCAGAAGCATTGTTATCCTCCGCTTGATCTTCTTCCTATTTGTTCCGAGCTCCGATGCAAGATATGTCTCATTTGTGTTAATGAACTCACCATTTAGTAGAAGATCGAAGATCTTGAAATCGGTCTTGTGCAGCAGGGAACCACCCAACTCCAGCTCTCCATTCGCTTTGAATTCCTTTCGCATATTACGGACAAAGCAGGCCGGGTCATATTTCAATTCGAGCTTGTTGCTGAACATAGATACGTCAGCGGCAACCCTGTTCTCCCGACTTGGCAGTTTCTGATCCTTGACTATGCTTTCTCGCCATGAATGATAGGATTCCATGTCCCTGAAGAATTCAATGAGAAAGGTGTTATAAGGGCCCTCCATGCATGACATGGCAGCAAAGATATTGGGATCTTCCTCGAAGAACATCGTTGCCTGTTCGATCCTGGGAATATCTGCCCAAGCAAGTACCAGAAGAGGATATTCCTGGAAAAGATGAAGAAATGGGTATCTGGGATGGTCCAATAACTTATCTTGGAAAAGGGCCTCGACCTTGTTCTTTGCGGTGGTTCGGTGGATGCCAAGCCGTTTGGCGATACCGGCGATATTAACGTCAACACCGTCAGATGAAACCAGGCGGCGAAGAAGTTGAAGGCTGAATTCATCTTTCAGATGATCCATGTGATCGAATAAAACGAGTTTATCTTATTTCTATCTGTTTCAATGACCTTTTTCATCAGGTGATCGTTGAGGTCAAATGTGACCATCACTTTGTACTTGTGATCTCTCCCAACCTTGGCTCAGATATTGCTCCCATTGGGGGGTATGGCTAAAAACCACCTACTCTATTACCACCCCATATGAGAACTGCAGTGGTCGGTGTGGGGAACCTGATGATGAAGGACGATGGGATCGGTCCGTTCCTGATCTCAAAGCTAAAGGAATTGGAAAGTTTACCTTCTGGTATCGATCTGATAGATGAAGGGGTGGGTGGAATGAGGATCATCCACGACATCGAAGGTTACGATAAGGTCCTCATAATCGATTCCACGGACTTCGGCGGTGAACCTGGAGATCACAGGATATTCAAACCCGAGGAGGTGGAGACCGTCAAGCAGATCTCGGGAAGGTCCCTGCATGAAATGGACCTGATCAAGACGCTGGAGCTTGCCAGGGTGATGGGGACTGCTCCGTCCGAGATATGGATCATGGCCGTTCAGCCGAGGGCAGTTGATATGGGAGATGTTCTTTCGGAAGAATTGAGGTCCAGATTGGATGAATACATCCGGAAGGTCCTGGAACATGTGGGAGGACCTTGACCGTATGATTAAAATAATACCCTTGAATACTCCTATTGCCCCATTCAGGGGACCTAATAAACTGGGCCAGTAGCTTAGCCTGGTGGAGCACCCGGCTCATAACCGGGTGGTCGTCGGTTCGAATCCGGCCTGGCCCACCATCGTCATTTTCAATGATGTCTGGCCCCTCGAAATTCTTATATAGTGGGATTCGGGTTTTTTCATGTTGTTTACACCCCTGTTTTTTACTCACTGTAAATAGCAATT
>JAUVCN010000096.1 GCA_030595715.1 Thermoplasmatales archaeon | reverse complement strand
CATCTTCCGCTTTGCATATCAAGAACATCACTCTTTTCTTGAAGATCGAGGACTGTTATCTTACAAATTCAACCAGTGATAGTGGATTGGTGATGATCTCATGTCATAATATTTGGATAGAGAACATTACGGCCAATTGGTTCTACAGTGGAGTATATGCAGATGAATGCAAGAATATTTGTTTGATATCCATTAACTCAGAAAGAAATCCATATGGGGCATATTTCACCGAGAATGAAAATATCTCCATAATCGATTCACGGTTTCACAGCAATACCAGGGATGGAATTTACAGCTACAATGGGAACGGACTGATTATAACCAATTGTACATTAGAGGATAATAACAGGTTTTCTATCTACCTGGATAAAATGGATAATATCAGAATAGCTGATATTTTGGATCGATCAAATTACAAAGGGATCAATGCTATTTATTGCAATAATCTTTCTATCGTTAACGGTGTGATATCGGAAGAGGTTTACATCGGAGCGAACTTCCATGGCTGCACTTTTGTTGAGATAAGTAAATGCAGGTTCTATAATTGCAATCCTTGTGTCGATATTCTCTCTTCAACTAATATTTCCATCAAAGAAACATCCTTTGAAGAGGATGGATCAGATTACAATCATAACAGCGTCGTCGTTGATCTCTCCCGGGCCATAATCATTTCAAATTGTTCGGTCATGAACTTGAACAATGGCATCCAAGTGGATAATTGTCAGAAGATCCTCATTGAAAACCTTGAGACCTATAAAACAAAGATCGATATGGAACAGTCTACAAATATTGTTTTAAGAAACATTGAAGGTGGTTTCACTGATGAATTATTATCTTTCGATTATTGTGGGAATATTACAATCTCAAATGTTACCGGGAATCATTCAAGTACATTTTTCATTCTTTCGAACTCCAAGGATGTATTGATGAAGGATATAACAGGTCAAACTGCAATAGACGGTGGCGGGATCGTAAGTTCTGAAAATGTTACAATGGAACGTATCACATTGACATCGGATACGAATGGATTGTCGATTGTGGGTACAAGCAAAGAGATCCATGTTCATGATTCTGACATCGCTGCAAACAAATCGGCATTGATGATCTTCGGAGATATTGTCGATTGCTTTTTCAGGAACCTGGACCTTTCATCAACTCATGGCTCCTCCGTTGATGTGGGATATAATGTTATCAATCTGACATTTGAAGATATCACGATGAACGGCAAAGGATTGAATTTATCACCCCATGATCATCCATATGGAAAGTATTACTTCAACGGATATAAAACGTGCAATTTTATTGATTTGACCCTGAATGGCAGACCTGTGGATGTGATCATCGATCATGATTTCCAAGGAGGTAGCCTGGTAGGGGACCAGGCCCAGATAATTCTCATGGATGTATCGAACCTCGTAATCGAAGATAAGGACCTTCGGAATGTACCGATCGGACTCTATATCATCGACTCGGAAAATATTATCTTGTCAGATAGCATGTTAGGAACAAGCAACTCTATCATGGGCTGTGTAAGTGTCCATGGGTCCGAAGACATCATTTTGAAGAAATTATCCATCGATGTTGGAAGTATATCCATCCGGAATTCATTTAATGTACGGATATCCAACAATTCGATAATTTCACAATATCAGGGTGTATATGTAATCAACTCAGCATCAATATATATTAAGAATAATTCAATGTTCACTGAAAATACGGGTCTCTATATCACCGATTTTTCTCATGTGATCTCAGATCAAAACAATTACCAGGGTGTGGGTTCAACAGCAATTCATGTTCGTTCATCAAACCTGAGATCATCAAATGACACCTTCACAGATCTGGAATTTGGAATTTATTCCTATGACCCCTTGATGACTGTCGTTGAAAATGGTGTTTTCAATAATTGCACAAGCAGAGCGATCTATGTTTACTCCTCTGCGCAATTGACCAATGTACTATCCTGCGATATCGCTGGAAGCGAGATCGGTATCGAGATATCATACGCGCCAAGTCTTCATATTTCAGATTCCTGGATATCTTCCTGTGAGACCGCGATAGGTATTCGCTCTGTCCAGAGCATGACCATCGAAGGGTCCTACATTATGAACAATGGTAAAGGTATTTTCATGGATGGGGCCAGCTCATCCCACATCAAGGACAACCTGATCTACGGTTGTGAAAACTATGCAATGAGTCTCCAGAGTTGCTATGACGTTATGATCTGGAACAACTCATTCATCGACAATGCGGGAGTCACCTCTTACTACGATTCCACAGATACACAATGCTACGATTCAAGTCACGCCAATTACTGGTGTCACAGATATTCTGAATATGGCAATCACTGGTCCGATCTGACCACTCCTGACCCGGATCATGATGGGATCATCGATAAACACTACAACATCATGGGTGATGGTACAAATGATCGGGTTCCTTACAAGTTTCCCACAGTGGAGCTCGTGTCCCCTCCCTGGAACTTTGAGGTCATCGGAAGCACCAACAGCATCGTTCTGAGGTGGGACATACCTCTTCATTCGGTTGATGGCCAGGTCCTGGGATATGAGATATACCGTGGAGAATTTGAGAATTCGCTCTCATTATTGGCAACGGTTGGTCCCGACACGCCCTATTATTCCAACCGGATGGTTACTACAGGAGAGAGATATTACTACCAGGTCCGAGCCTATAACTCAATTGGTCTTGGTTTTCCAACTGAAACATTGAATGGTACTTCTGATAGTTCAGCACCATTCGTCATCATACGATCCCCTGAACAAATGGAGGTTTTCTCGACTCCTTATATTGAGGTTTCCTGGACCATCATTGAGAATGAATCTTCGATAAAGGAATTGATGTATTCTCTTGATGGTGGAAACTGGACAGATATCGATGTGACGAATTCAATGGCCCTTGGACCGCTATCCAACGGGGAACATCAATTCAGGCTCCGCGTTATGAATGACGTAGGTCTGAGGAAGACAGCTTCTGTAACCTTCATCACTGACACCCTTTCACCGAACCTTGAATTCCGGGATGGAGATTCGATCTATTCGAATAACGTTCGACTTGCCGTTTCATGGTATGGGGAAGATGAACACAGCGGGATGGCCAATTATTCGTATCGGGTTGATAATGGTGTGTGGAATGAGAACAATCATCATCAGAGAGTAGAATTGTTGCTGTCGGAGGGAATGCATCTTTTCGATGTGATCGGATATGATAATGCAGGAAATATGGATAAGATCCACACCACGATCATTGTTGATCTCACCCCTCCGATCCTTGAGATAATATCCCCGGAAGTCTACTCCATTCATGGGGCCCGGAACGTCACAATGAAACTGGACATAGCTGATCTGCATTCCGGTCTTGGCGTACTGGAATATTCCATCGATGAAGGAGTATATGTAACGGTTCCGATCTCAGACAAGATCACATTGCCTGTCCTGCCTGAGGGACCCCACACGGTTTTCGTTACGGTGTCGGATAGAGCAGGGAACAAGGCCCATGATTCGGTGGAGTTCATAGTTGATGGAACCTCGCCAACGATCCTATCGGCAGTTCCGGATGGACTCTATATCACATTGAAACCGAGGATCGAGGTCAGGTTCTCCGAACCCGTAGATGCAAGATCACTGGTGTTTGATTTCAACGGTTATGGAACTATCGAGGTGATCAGCAACATCGTGATATTTGAAACGAACAAGGGTCTGTGGCCCGGTGTGGAATACGAGGTATCGATATCCTGCTCGGACCTGGTAGGGAATTCCCCAGCTCACAAGAGATGGACCTTTGTTACCACCGATAGGGGGAAGATCCGGGGCCAGGTCGTTGATGATAAAGGGGTCCCTCTTCCCGGGGCCAGTATCTTCATCAAGGGTGAGGATGCCATACACACAGATAGTCTTGGAGGATTCCTCCTTGGGTCCCGAATGGGTATTGTCGATATTGTGATCGAATACGAAGGAATGGAAAAAAGAACGGTATCCGTCAATGTGATCCCGGACCAGGAGATCAATATTGGCACCATCGACATGATGGAAGAGAAGGAAACCTTCAAGGTCCCCGTTGTTCTGATAGTGATAATTCTGGTGGGGATCATGATCCTCTCCATTCTGATACTTGGGATCGTTCTTGTCAGGAGAAGAAGGGGGGAGGATTTCGAATTTTTCATCGATCCGAAGCAAAGGGACCCCGATATTCCTCGTGTGAGGGATGAGGGTGATTTCGAGGAGTTCTGGATCGATATGGGTGATGAGGTCCTGACAGACCATTATCAGGTCCTTGGAATGTCCCGGAATGTAAACACCATGGAGATTAAAAAAGCCTACAGAAAGTTGGCTGCCACGTATCATCCTGACAGGGCACATCCTCTCGATGATGATGAGAGGGAGGAGATGGCGGATATGATGGCCCAGATAAACGAGGCAAAGACCGTTCTGCTGAATCCTATGAGGAGGATGATGTATGACGCCTGGCTCTACGATAAAGAGATGTGATCATCGATCAGACAACGATTATTCCAAGAACGATCCTTTACATGTGTTTCCATGGGAAGAGATCGTATCTGTTCGAAAGATCTGAATTACTACAAAATTTCACAATATCATTGTATCCATGGGAACATCTCATGTTATCCCCCTATTCGATAGAATATATGGGCAAACCTATTATTAGGGGGGTAATAATGTCTATTTGATGGTCTCATTAAAAGAAAAGACGGTGAAGGGTAAAAAATACCTTTACATCACGGTAACTTCTTCCTACAAAGGTCACAAGGTCCGGTTCGAAAAATCACTTGGCCCAAAGGATTCCGACCCGGAAGAGATGGAAAGGAAGAAGGATTTCTACACCGACCTTTTCGAGCTCAAAGCGGTCCTTCACAAGGTTCACATGGAAGCCAAGGAGAAGGAATTCAAGTATCTTTCAAAATTCTATGCGATCTATTTATCCATGATCCGGAATTTCCACTCCCAGTTCCTGGAAGACCTTTACCCTTCGGAGCTTGAAAAATATATTGATGACCAGAATGTCAAGTACATCCACCACACAACAGCGATAGAAGGAAATACTCTGACACTCAGGGAAGCTGCTCTGGTGATAGAAGATGGGATAGCACCCAAGGGGAAGAGGCTCAGGGAGATACATGAGGTGGAGAATTTCAAGAAGGTCCTTCGCTACCTCAAGGGCTACAAGGGAGATATCTCCATTCCATTCATCAAGAAATTGCACGCATTGGTCCAGAGGGACATCGATGATGAGCAGGCAGGGAATTTCAGAAGGATAGAGGTTGGCGTGGTGGGGTCGGAATTCACCCCTCCTCCTGCGATCTTCGTCGAAGAAGAGCTTACATCATTGATCGAGTGGTACAAGGACAATGCCGATAGACTGCATGCCTTTGAAATGGCCGGCATTTTCCATTACAGGTTCGTCCAGATACACCCGTTCACCGATGGAAATGGAAGGGTGGCAAGAGAAATGCTGAACTTCATCCTCGAAAGGAACGGATATCCCCCATTGATAATCGAGATCTCCGACAGAGAGGATTATCTGAAAAGGCTCCAGAAGGCAGATGAAGGTGAGCCTACCCCCTTCCTCGAACTGCTTGCAGTGAAGATGATCACCGATTATGAGGATGTGATAATGTCCTTTCAGAAGAAAGCGGTCAAGGATATGGCCGAGCTGAACGAGGAAGAGATGGGTGAGATCTTCCAGATGCTGATCTGGTTCATGGACATGATGAGGGAGTTCGAGATGGACATTCCCAAAGAAGCAAGGGAAAGGATATCATCTATCAGGAAGTTCGTCGATATGAATAAAGGACCTCAATTGATCGGAAAATAAAAGATCTTTTCAAATCCATTCTTTCCTGACATTTCCATAATAAATTCCAGTGAATACTAAATATGAATAAGAACCATTGAATATTGAGATGAGATCGGATGGAAGCTCGACCAATATTCCGGAGGAGGTCGAGAGGTGGTTCGAAAAGGACCTGATAGACGAGGCCCAGTACAAGAGGATCCGTGAGAGATATACCTCTAATATCTGGGATTCGATAGAATATTTCTTCGAAATGGGGCTCATCAACAAGGATCAATATAAGCGGTTAAAGCTGAGATATATTCCCGATGAGATAGAGAAATGGCACAATGAAGGTATCATAACTGATTCCCAGGTCGAAACCTTCAGGAAGGGATACTACAAGAATATCGATGATGTACTGGAAGAGTTCGAAAGGATCGGTGATATCGAAATAGAGCAGAGGTCCATGATAGGATCTCTCTACGGTATCGATCAAATATCCGCAGACCATGAATATCCTCTGATACCGGAACCTGAGATCGAACAGATAATTCCGGGACCTGCGGATCAACAGGTCCCCATGATGGAGGAACCAGAACAGGATAAGCTCTGGCCGGATGATTATGGTTATGAGATGAAGCCAGATGAGTTCATCGAGCAAGAACCCTTGAAAAAGGTCAAGAGAGAGGAAAAAAGCCCCAAGATCGAGAAGGTCATCGAATTACCGCCCCCAAAGAAAGTTTCCACTGTTAAGAGGTCAATGAAAAATGAGGTGAAAAAGGAATCATTCTTCAAGTTCAATCAGCTAGTGTTCTTCATTACCGGAACGGTCCTCTTCCTTCTAGCTGTATTTGCAGCTGTTGTATATTCATGGGAATATCTGTCCAATATCGGAAGGGGTGCCTCATTCCTGATACTATCGGCAATGGTCCTCATATCAGGGGTCATATTACACAGCAAGAAATTCAATAAATATCTGGAAGTTGTCACCTATAACGCCTCCTTCATCCTGTTCAGCGTGGGGATAATATTCCTGATAAGCGGGTCCCGGGATGATGAGGTCATGATGCAGGGAGTGATCCTCCTTTCACTGCTGATCCCCATGATGGCCACGTTCATCGGTTATCATTTCAGATATATTTCCATCACCGTTCTTGCTGGACTCGGATACATGATCGCTGTTGTCAACTCCTTCATCATGTGGCCCGAGGGATCGATGGTCGCAAATTCCATACTGTTCACACTTTCAATAGCCATTCTTGTTCTCTCGAGAGGAGGTCTGCGCCAATTACGCAAGATAGTTCCAATGGAATGGGCTGAAAGGTACAAGGGGGACAGGGTCCAGGAGAGAGCATTCTCGTACACAATGATCACGATCGCTGTAACATCCTTCCTTGTTTCCCAGTCGATACTGGTAATTGACAATGGTCCGGGAACGATGATGGGATTCCTATTATCGATCTCGGGCCTACTTCTTCTATTGGCACTTTACGGGGTCACGATCAATGACAAATTGGCAGGGATCAAGATCATTGTCTATTACACCCTTGTTTTCAATGCGGTCATCCAATTTGGTCTGCTCAACGATCAAGGGCTATTTGGCGGAAGTATTGCGGGTCTATCGCTGGTGGTTCCATTCTTCTTCGGTTCAATATTATGGAGCAAGTTTACCGATCCATCGAAAGATGACCTGGTCGTACTTCAGGTGATACAATGGTCATCGGCAATTGGAACATGCTTCTTCATTTTGGGGACCGAACCGATCCCTCCTCTGGATATTCACAGCCACTTCGCCATCCTGCTTGGACTTTTTTCGATAGTATCTCTTGTTCTGACAAGGATCGTCAGAAATCCCGGGATCTATGTTTTCTCGCTTTTTGTCCTGTTAAGCACCGGTACTTATTTCGGTTTCATGAAGTCGGACATAGCCCTATTCATCATTCTGGCGGCTCCATTCATCTATTCCCTATACTTCAAGGGCAAGAATGAAAGAAAAATTTTCGAGGCTCCATTCATTCTCTTTCTGGTACTGAATTTTGCCCTGATGTGGTTGGGGCCACTTGAGCCGTATGGTGGTTTCGAATCTTTCATCGAACCGGTAGCGGAGTGGTGGAAAGGCATCATTACCCTTGTGTTCTCCCTGGTCGTCTTTTACTGGGGATTGGGTTCCGGGATAAGACCCCGTTTCTGGGTCGGTTCGATCATATTCCTCTTTTCCACATGGATGGCAATGATGGGTCAGGGAGATCTATTCGTTATCGTATTCTTCCTGATAACAACAGGTCCCATCCTGTTCAGGAAGATGTCCCTGATCCCCAAGGGAATGGACCTTTCAGATACCGAGGAGGAACTTTTCCAGAACCTTATGCTTTTGGCAGGAGCCCTGTTGTTCATCTCGGTATGGCTCACGCCTGTATTCGCTCCAATAAAGGAAACCTCCCTTGACTGGTCGTGGTGGAAAACCATTGTTTCCGTTCTCTTCTCCATCATCTATCTTTCCTGGAGCGTCATCTCGTTCAGAAAATTACATTTCCTTGCAGGGTCGCTGTTCATGGCCACTGCAGCACTCTTCAATACGGTCTATCGTTCCGAGGTCTTTGCCCTGGTTTTGATACTCCTGCCTATCCTTGTGGTGATATTGAGGAGGACGGAAAGGATCAAGGAGAGGATCTCCAGGGTAAATATCCAGGTATACATGGTGATCATCTCTTTCTTGCTGGTTTTAGCCTTCATCATGGTCCTTGCCATCAAGCCATATCATCCGATCTTGAACATTGACTACAACTCCTGGAAGGACCTTATGTGGTTGAAATCCGGGATATCATTTCTTCTAACCCTCACCGTTCTGGTTTTCGGGATCCATGATCGATCGAAGTATTATTATCTGCTGGGAACGGCACTTTTTGTGACGAACAGCGTGATACTGGCCGTCTTCTATTCCGAATTATTCGTACTGCCGGTCCTGCTGCTTCCCGCCATCCTCTTCCTGGTGGAAGATCACAGAGGGATCCTGGGAAGACCAAGATCACTCGGGGTATATCTGGTGAGATTCCAGTATCGATACAGCATGTTGTTAAGGGGAATTGATCCCGGAAAGAGAGAGAAATTGAAGGATATGCCCAACTTCTGGCTTTACAGACAACTGTTCCCATTCTTCCTGCTCCCGTTATCGGTCGTTCTATTCTTCAGACCGTTCTATCCATTGTTCGAACTATCCTTCGATATAATGTACTGGAAGTATGTGATCGCGTTGATCCTTGCACTTCCCATCTTCATCCAGAGCGGTCGTTCGAGATTACCTGTCCCTGCTTTCGTCTCAACCATCATTCTGGTTTCTTGGACAGTTATTGTCTCTGTTTTAAGGATCGAATTGATGGCATTTGTTATTGTAGCATTCCCCGTGATCATCCATCTGATCGGAAAGATGGAAGGTCCCATCAAGGGATCGGATTTCCAGAAGGTCTTCCATGTCCTCTATGTAATACCGTATCTCCTGGGATATTCAATTCTGTGGTTGACCCCCATTGAACCCGTGATCGATCTCGATATCGGATCATCTCAACACCTACTTTTCAAGGGTTTGATCACTCTTGGATACGGATCGCTGGTCCTTGTCTGGGGATACTCGTTCGAGAAGAGGATCGGTCTGGTCCTGGGAATATTCCTTACATCGATATCCCTTCTGTTCCTGTCCATCGTCTTCTTTGAACCGCTTGTATTTGTGTTCATGCTCATAATTCCAACCATAAGATGGCTGTCAAAGAGATCCGGCATGATCCCCAGAAGTGATGTGATGAATGACCTGATCTCGAAGATCATTCCTTTCAACAATATCTTCATTCTTTTCGGATTCATGATCCTATTTGTACCGGCAATATATCCGGTGATCGATCTTCCGATCTACGGGCAGACGTTCTGGATCTACCGTGGGATCATTCTGATGGTCTATTCAGGATCGGTTCTTGCATATGGATTGTACAAGAGCAATGACAGGTTGACGATCATGAATGGGATCTTCATGTCATCGATCACCATCATGGCCCTATCTGCGATCCTTCTAAGTGAGTTCATATTTCTTCTGTTCCTCCTTCTCTATTTGATATACCTCTGGAAGGAGAAAGCTATCGATGAGGACAGGGAGAACATCTCCCCTGTTCTCATATATCGGAGCCTTGTGATCTCGATGATGATCGGTTTCATCCTTCTCTGGTTGAATCCGTTCCGTTCCTTCTATCACCTGCCAGTCTCAACCACAGGTTACTGGATGATGAAATGCTTCCTGGGGGCGATATTCTCGATCGGTTACTATGCCTGGGGAGTATATCGGAAGGAGATCTCAACTACGATAATATCTCTTATTTTCCTCACGATCACCATATTGACATTCGGGATCACCACCCTTTCCATTGCGCATATTGCAGTGATCGGAGTGATATATCTCATGGGATCAGCATCGGAAAGGATCGAATGGGACTCGCTCAAGTTCGGGATCCATCCGCTCAGGGTCTTTCAGAACCTCTATCTTCTTGTTACGTTCCTTGCATTCATTTTGCTATGGGTCCCGGAGGTCTATCCCATCATCAGTATCGAACCATGGTCCACAGGTCATTTCCTTTTCAGAGCACTTCTCACAACAACATTTTCCGGAATAATGATGACATACTGTATCTATGGGGACAGACCGTTCCATTTCATTATTTCGAACATGTTCATCCTTCTGACCTCATTCATCATGATGATAACAGTATCGGAACCATTTGCATTGATGATATACCTGGTACCACTTTCCCTGCTGGTATTACAGAATATGTCCCCGAGAAAAGGATTCGATAAGGCAGCATCCGGTGTTTCCGGATTTTTCAAGTCGATAACAGGGAGAACCCATGATGATGAGGAAGTATCCTCGGGATCGCTCTTTGAAGAATTCAAGCATATCATATTGGCGGTCACTGTGGTATTCTTCCTGGTCCTTTTCATAATGGTCTGGACCGGTCCTGTCAAGGCTTTGTTCCATCTGGAGGGAACAGGACACCTATGGTTCGTATCCGGAACGATGTTATGCTTTGCCCTGGTACCACTGTTCTGGGGATTGAAGGGAACATTAAGGGCTCATGTTCTCATGGGTGTTCTTTACATCGTGATCAACGGATGGGTAATATTCCTTGCCCAGATGAAAGGTCTTGGTGTGGTCGTATCCCTGTTCTTCACGGCCCTAATGTTCATTGCAGGGGGATTATACTTCGTGTGGGCCTCGAAAAGACAGAGTTCAGAGCCCGAAAAATGATCTAAGGTTCTTCTTACGGTAATGAAAAACCGGGGGGTGGGCGTAATTCTCGTGGTCTCCGGGTGTCGATCGGATCCGTTCCGGGTCCTTCAAAGGGTTCTTCGATCTTGACCACCGGTTCCTTCCATGAACTGTACTCCGGTGGGACCTCTATTTTCTCTCTAACTTCCTGCCTTTTCATGGTGTGTCTGTCTGTGATCTGAGATACCGCACCAAGGTCAGGTATGCGTTCTCTTGTTCGATATTCCGTTAAAGCAAGTGTATTGATGAAAATATGGATCCCGTGAGACACCAAAAGGAGGAAAAGGCTGATCCCGCCAGCGATGAAAAAAGCAAGGTCCGGGACTGCCCCCTTCAGAAATATGACGATGAAGCTCCCTGTTAGACCTATGAAGTAAATTATGATAGAAGTAGTGAGCAAACCCTTTCCTCTTGGATCAAGATATGGGAATGTCATGATATACAGGCCGATAACAATGAACAACGGGAATATCGGCGCACCAAATATGATCAGGACCAAACCGATGATCACAAGGATCCCGGCGCCGGTCCAGGTGCTGCTGTTCTTCTTATCATGCTTACCGGAGTTGATCATTTTTACTGCCAATACGATCCCGATAATGAAAAGGACCACAAAAGCGGAGAAAATAAGAAGGATACCACCACATATTCCAACCGAGTCCATTGAATTTCCGAAAATGATCAGTCCCAGGAACAGGGCCTCTGATATGATGATAGTGATGATCGTGGCATTCGAGGTAGTGAATGCCGATCCCACGGGGTCCTCTGTCATTTTCCCCACTCCATGCACTAAAATATATGTAATGGATATTTAGATTGTTCTATGAAAAAACGAAGGTTCATTTATATCTTCTGTACCAGGCAGGCAATCCGATATACCTGTAGTGATCCTCTATTTGCTTGGAATATATGGAGGAATAGAACTTGTTGAACTCACCCACATGCATCAATCCCTGCTTGGTCGGCAGGACATGGTATGATCTCTCATCTTTGACGATACGGATGTAGTTTTCCTCTTCAAGGTCCTTCTGCTGCGGGTCGAGTTCCATGGCCGAAGCTAGTATATTGAGAACAATGCATGAATAGAGGTTCATGTCCTTGTAGCTCTTCTT
>JAUVCN010000078.1 GCA_030595715.1 Thermoplasmatales archaeon | reverse complement strand
CGGCAAGATCCTTCAGGAACTCTACGACCTCGAGGTCCATATCAGATCCTTCAAGTGCATTGATGCCTTTTTGACTCAGTTCCTGAGCCATCTTCCTTGAATATTCTTCACTCCCGGTGTTCCTGATAATTGACCTGACCTTACCGGCTTCCTCTACTGTCAGGTCCTTGTTCCCGAGAGCAGCCATTATCAATGACCTCTCATCATCATTCCCAAGTTCAAGCGCCTTCATTATCAGAAGGGTCCTCTTTCCTTCCTTGATGTCGGCGATATCCTCTCTTCCTCCCCTCCTGGGATCACCGTAGAATCCAAGGATATCATCTATGATCTGGAAAGCTATTCCCACGGGGATCGCATAATCGGAAAGTGCCTTCAGCTGTTCAACAGAGACGCCTTTCAATTTCGCCCCTATATGTAGTGGGCCTTCCAGGGTGTACCTGGCCGTTTTGAACTTCTGGACCTTTATCACCATCTCCTCCGACCATTCAGGAAGTGCTTCACTATAAAGGTCCAGGATCTGACCGAATCCTGTATCACGGATCATATCCGCTTGACATGTCAGCGCATCCAGTGTGTTCTCTGGTGGGAAACCCGATGTTGAAAGAGCTTTTTCTCCAAGGGATTCGGCAAGGTCCCCCCCGATTATTGCCATATTGATACCGAACCGGGAACCATCACCACGATAACCCTTCGAACCATGATGGCTCTCAAATAGCTTGTGTAATGATGGCCCTCCTCTCCTCTCGGGAGAGCGGTCTATCAGATCATCATGTATCAGAAGCATCGATTGGATCAATTCCAGGGAAACGGAAGCTGCCCTGGCCCTGTTCAGATCATTACCCCCCACAGCCCGATAGCCCATCACCAGCAGGATCGCCCTTATCCTCTTCCCATCCCTCAGAGTGAATTCCTTGATGGCTTCCATCATCGGTCTCGTGAGAGGATCATCCAGGCTATCATCGATCTCTCTATCGAGGAGATCAGCTATCCCGGATTCGATCAGTTTCCGCTCAGTTCTCAACGTATCTTCAAGATCCATCTTCTCACCGAACAAGGGTGGATACAGCAGGGACCTTATGAGGATTGCGCCTGGGTATCCCCCGTTACCTTTTTATCGATAGGTCAGAAATTACACAGATAAGTTAATATTATAGTGTATTCAATCTAAAAGAGGGATAATATGTCAACTTTCATGACCAATGGTTGGATGGATGGTGTGAAGCAGAATATACCAAAATGCCCCGCATGCGGCGGGAATGTAGATTATGGTTTCATGATCTCCAGGGAGCCGATCCAGTGGGCAAGCGATCTCAAGGGAAACAAGTTCACGGACCTTGAAAGGCCGATAACCGGCCCGTTCAAGAAACCCCTGGGTATCTCGATGGCAAGATGCCATGTTTGCAGGCTCATGATCACCATATACCCACCTGAAAGAGAGTGAACATCTCTCAGGCTAAAGTATCTGGAAGGGAAGCGATACTATTCGGTATCATTCCTCATCATCGAATGTGATCTTCCCGGATAAGGTAGGAGCTGTTTCCTCCTCTTCCTCTATCTTGGGTCTTGTCATGATCGATTCGGTTGGGATCTGCAGAGTCCGCCTCTTGTCAAAATCGGTTCCCGTTCCGGGCTTCTGTTTCTCGATATCGGATTTGAAATCCTTCATCTTGAACTCCACCTCGGTATCCTTCTTTGAGACCTTGTAGGCAATGAAACCAAGGACAACAAGTGCGATCACAATAAATATTCCCAGTATGATGAGACCCACGAGGGTCCATACGGACCTCTCCTCCTTCTCTCCTGCCTTTGTTTCCTTGTATTCTAGTATCTCGATGGTCTTGTTGTACCAGCTAACAGCTCCGTTCCAATCCTCCACCATGATGGACAGATCATACTGATCGATCTCGGAATAATTATGGAAAAGTGATTGGAAGAACTTGCCATCTTCTCCGACATAGAAGGTCAGGTCCTCACTTTCATCATCCCCCCACCAGACATTTACCTTCATCGTGTCCTCCGGATCCTCGACCCCGAGGACGAACCAGACCCTGCATGTCCCATTGATATTGAGCCTGAACTCCAGGTCCGTACCGGACATGTTCAGTACCGGTACCATGTTCTCCCTTACGGTCTCGTGGTAGAACGAGAAAGGCGATATCGTCTCATTGATCCAGTAGTATACCAATGAAGCTCTGAAAATCCCGGAGTTTGAACCCAATGGATATCTGAAAGTATCCTGGACCCTGGTCTTCTGGATATCCTCCCTGATCGTCTCAACAGGAATGAACTCGCCTCCGAAGATCCTCTCTACAACGATCTCCGGTTCCCTGACCCCTTCCGGATCCACCCAGGGTTTGTATTTGAGATACAGGAATGAATCTTCAATATTGAGATTCAGCATATCCTCGTATGCAGCGATGGTCTGAGTGGATGTCGTTATGATATCGGTTGTGATATTTCCGAACCTCTCTGCTTCGATGGTCACTTTCAGTTCGATCTCCGTTCCAGGTAGGAATTTGCCCACCCTCCCGGATGTGTTCCCTGGCTCGATCCTGGAAATATAAGGGCCCCTTTCGGACTTTTCACCCTGATCTGGATCGGCAGTTGCCTCCAACCAGACCGCAACAAGTCCTCCGGCCATCCATCTATTCCATGTAACCGTCAATCCGGATACTCCCTTCTCGGATACATATGCGGATACATTGTCAGGTACATTTGGATATATCCTGAGAGGCCAGATAAGTGTCGATGTCACGTTTCCATCATATACCCGCAGCTCGATATTGAAAACGCCCACTTTTGTATAGTTCACCGTTATCTCGGGCAAGGTAGAATTGGATCTGAGCGGAATTATCCATTTGAAATAGAGGGAATCTCCATCGGGATCGGTAGATGCCAGGGCAGATAGTGTCAGGTCCTCACCTATTCTCCCCCAGCTTGGACCTGTAATTACAGGTGTAGGGTTCACAGACCTCTCAAGCACTTGAAGTGTCAGATCGAAGGTGGCGGTTGAATTCGCTCCCACGGCTGACAACTCGATGGTTGCGGTCGTCAAGGATGTATCCGGGGCGCATGTCATGATCACTTCCACGATCCTGGATGAGAATTTTGGAACAATTGTATCTTCTCCGATCGAGTAGATCTCGATCCCGGTCGTATCCGTCGAAGCTTCGATGGCGAAAGTGTCCATTCTGTTCCCTGTGTTGGTAATCTTCAGCTGAACCACTTTCTCTGTGTCCCTTCTGATGGATGGAAACGGAGATGCCGTTGTGAAGGTTGAGGAATGGACCTCCGGGATAGGTGTGACCATTCCTTCGAAGAGATTGTTCGTCTCATCGGATTCCGCTATCTTCTCTTCATAATCTATGGTTATCCTGAAATACTCTGCATGATCTATCACCGGGAAAGGCAGGAATGATATGTTCTTCTCCTCTCCTGGTGCCAATGTGAGACCCCTCCAACCGGATATGCCCTGGGAGAACAACTCTATCTTGAAGTTCTCTGCGATGGTCTGGCCATCATTTCTGATCGTTGCATTTACTACCACCTCATCCCCGGATATGGTCGGGTCCGGGGTCACTGACCAGTTGACAAGGTTCAACTCGGGAGAAAGCGCCATGAACTCGGACCATGACCTATCATATATGGATTCATAGATCGCGGACAGGTTCTCTGCTGCGGCAACCAGGTTCTCGAGCGTAAGTTCCCAGAGGGAGGCGTTGAACCCACGAACACCATTGTAAGAGATATCCTGTTCCCAGCAGTACATGAAATCCATCAACATGGATCTGTAATTATGACCAACGGTAACGGAAATACCATCATAGTCCAGGATCTGCACAGGCGGCTGTCCCCTGCTGTTGACCCATTTGGCCATATCCGAGGTATATGTATGTACACTATCAACAGAATATCCGGTGGGAACATTGAATGTTCGATTGTCCCAGAACTCATTGTAAAGGGTCTCCATGCTGGTGTCGCTCCATACCCTGGCTTCATAATATTCCCTGTAAGGGTAATCTATCTCCGAAGGATGGTAGGTAGGAACAACACTGAGCTGGTCCCATTTCGTATAGTCTGTGTGTCCGTACTGTGACATATCCCCGATATATTTGGAAAGCTTGCCCGCGTTGTATGCGGCGGCATGCATGAACTGGATGTCGCTCTTCTCCTCGGTTCCCTTTCCTCCAAGCATCCATTTGGTCAGGTTCTCAACGGTCCTGTTTGCAAGCATTTGTGCATACTGGACCGCGTCCGTTTGTGGATCCTGTCCAGGCTCAGGGTTATTAATAAAATAATCCACGGTCACTCCTTCCGGGCCATCATCGGTCCATGCAAGGAAATTGTCATCGGGAAGCGGATAGACATGGTCCGCATCATAGGAATCAGGATCACCATTGGCCCCTGCCTGATCGAACCAGAAGCGAATGAACTCCGCCTTTTCCAGGGACCTGTTCTCTAGAAGTTTGAAAGATTTGTCAGCGATCATATCCTGGATGCCGTAATTCGGCATCACCGGGCTATCCCTGTTACCGTCCGTCCATGCACTGGCATCTCCACCATGCCCATGGAAGGCCATGGGAGAGAACACGGTGAAAAGGAATAGTACAGCTGTTATTAGGACCAATTTTCCATTGGCAGACATGAAGACACCTCTTTCCTATAATCATGATACATTTTAAAAAGGTATGTGAAGGACAGTTTAATATCAGACCGGATTTTACAGTCAACAGATGAAAGGGTTCATTCTCCTGTCAGGGGAGGACATTGACCTGGCCCTCGGGGAGCTGGAAGGCGTCCTCCGATCGTTCGGATCGAGCATTTCGATCGAGAGTGTCGATGGCAGGTCGGTGATCCTGACCGGCCCTGTCCCGGATGGGGCTGCCGACAGTATGGGGTTGTGTCACTTCTCGGGGGATTTGAAAGATGCCTGTGAAAGTATGGGTGGGTCGATCCATGATATGGTCGTCCGGGTCTTACAGGGGTTGGACATGAAAAGGACGATCTCCGTCAAGGTATCCTCACCCGAAGGGGAAGGGGAACTTTCCCGGAACGCGCTCTTCACTGACTTCTGCCTATCTGCTTCCGAGAGAGGATTTCGTCTCCATCACAGAGAACCTGATCTGGGGATGTTCCTTATTATCGGTGAAAATGCATATATGGGAATAATTAAAGAGCGGTCCAATAGATCCACAATGGCAGAACGTAGAGGCTCCAGGATGCCGTTCAACAGACCAATAGTGATGGAGCCAAAGCTTGCAAGGGCGATGGTGAACCTGACCGGACTGTGTAAAGGGTCGGTCGTTATGGATCCGTTCCTGGGTCCTGCAGGGTTGGCGATGGAAGCGGGTCATCTCGGATTCAATGTTATAGGTGTCGAAAGAGACCCTATGATCTACAAAGGGGCGCTAATGAACATCGAAGCGCAGGGATTGAGTGCGGATATCTCTGCTTTCAATACTGATTCCCGGAAGCTCGATGAAACTGACTGGTGGAAAAAAGTGAAGAGGATAGATGGCATCGTTACCGATCCGCCGTTCGGAAGATCGGCCCCTTTGATGGGAGAGGATCCCTCCGAGCTGCTGATGAAGGTCATTTCCGTGATATCTCCCAAAATGGAAAAAGGAGCCCCACTTGTTATGGATACCGATCAAAATGATAACCTCGAGAAGCTCAAGGACTTCAATGTCAAGAGAGTATACCCTTTCAGAGTGCACCGGAGCCTGACTCGATTCATAGGGGTGCTTGAAAAGACATGAGGAGCGGTGATGGATATCGAACCATTCCCGCTCCATCTGACAGGGGTTTTCTCCAAATTATCTGGTTTCTCCCCAAAAATAGAAATTCTCCGAATATGGATCACACTACAGTGAGAGGGTTTCAATTCTATCGAAGGCTGTTTCGATCGATCAGGTTCTACTGACCGGGCCTTGGAGGTTGAACCTGGGGTTTAGCTCCTGGTGGCATTGGCGGTCTCATGGGTTGACCGGGCATTGGTGGCCTTGCAGCCTGTTGCACGGGAGGCCTCATTGGCTGCCCCGGTGCAGGCCTTCCCATGGGAACTGGTTGAGGCCTGGCCTGAACCGGAGCGGGAGCGGCCGTCCTGGGGGCTCCAACAGCAGCTGAGTGTGCTGCCTTCACCGGAGTGGGGCCGGGTGGAAGTCCCGGCCTCGACGGAGCTGGAAGTGCTGCCCTCTCCGGAGGAGCGATGAGCTCCTTCTTTTCCTCCTCCTTGAACTTCTCCCTCACAGCCCATGGTTTGTATTCTCCGTCTTCATCATATCCCGTGTCTATGGGTGAGATGAAGATCTGATTGTATTTGACAACGAATACCAGGATCAATGTCACGAATAATATCAACAACATTATCGGAATGAGGATCGCCCACAGAGGTAATTCATCATCCTGGAGTGAAGATTGGGGTTCCCTTTTAATGATCAATGTTTTCTGGACATCGACCTCTCCTTCATCGGATATCGGGATATCTCCCTCAAGCTGGAATGTTAGGACATGAGGGCCAGGAGTTGCTAGCGTGAACTTGAAAATGACCTCTTTCTCCCATCCAACCGGAAGATAGGTGATGTTTGCCCTGTCAACCTCGAATGGCCCGTCATAGAGGACCACGTAAAGGGTATTGAACCTTACAGGGGTCAGATTGGTGGATCCGATATTTACTATCGGGACCTGGAACGAATATGTGCTTCCGACATCTCCGAACGTTGAGACCTCCATCACATCGCCGTTCATCCTCGGATCGCCAAACTCGAACGCCATCTTGTAGAATTCAAGTGAGACATCCAATTCGATCTTCAACTCTCGATCCGGATCCTTCTTGGATTCACCAATAAGCGTGACATTGATGTAACCCGTTTCGGGTACGTCCCCTTTCTTGGGATTGATGTTCAGAACCGCATATGCTACCTGATCATCGGGAAGATCGACGTATGTGTTCTGAAGCCTGAGCCAATCATGTGGATTGTCCTCCCAATCGAGTCTGATCAGATCTGCGATGTTCCCCGTATTGTTGATCTTTATCCTCACCGCACGATTCTGGTCATGATCGGTGGAGAACTTCAACGCAGTCTCATCCGGTGCTATATCCATCTCGAAGTCATAGAATGGCTGCACATGCAGTATCAATGGCAATACCTGAAGTGTCACACCCTTCTGTGTTTCGTTCTGGGAGTAACCGGATACCGTGATCTTGTAGCCATCATACCAGTTCCTCTCCGGATCATTGGGAAAGGGCGTATCCGGATATGTATCAGCTGCGGCATCCTTCGGGATATTGATCGATAACTTCACAGAATATACATCACCGGGAGAGACCGGCACTGATGTCTCTTCGAGCTTTGCCCATTCGGAATCAACAGATATGTTGAACGAATCCAGCCAGTTCCCGGCATTTCTGACATTGACGATGAAGTCTACCTGACTTCCGATGAATCCTTCTTTCTCCGGTTCAGGAGAGCTTAGCTCTATCTTCTGCCTTGGAGGAATATTGAACTGGAAGATCTCGGTATCCAATTCATGGTCGAATGGACCTCCGAATGCCTTCAGGATCACCTTCGGCCTCGAAACGTAATCCGTGGTATACGCGGTCTCGGTAACAAAAACGGTCATTGTCAGCATGACCGTTGTCCTTGGACCAACACCATTCCGGGAAACAATGGGCGACATGTCGACATATACCGCCCATCCGATAGGTTTCCTGTCGACCTCGATATGCTGGTTGGGATCCTTATCGTTACCCATGTTCGTGAAGTTGAATTTTATATTGTTCTCTCTTCCCGGTTCCACCCAGTATCCTTCAATATCCGGTTCTTCGATATCGGCCGCATACCTGGTAGAGGCAAAGATGAGCATCGGTTCCCCCTGCTTCTCATATGTCCCACCGGACCTTGATGATATCCCGGACATGAATATGTTGACATTATAGAATTTTGCCGCGTCCTCGGGTATCGTGATCTTGGCCTGAATGATCTCGGAGCTTCCAGGTGCTATCTGTTTCATCTTGGGGTTTATATTGAACACCTTCCACCCTTTCTTCGTGTGAACCTCATCCAAAAAAGCATTGAAGGTATAGGTATCGTCACCATTACCGATATTGGTTGCCAGGAAGGTCACAATATGTGTCTCCCCTGGTGTAAGGTAGTTATCGCCCGGTGGGATATCGGACATTATCTTTATCCCCGGTCTGAAATCGATCTTGATCCTGAACACATGGGTCGAATCACTTGGATAAGGCCCCATCGGGTAGAAATTGGAATATGCCCTTACGATAATGGAATAGGTCTCGTCTGCCTGAGCAAGGAATGGATTGGAAGGTATCTGGACGAAAAGGAGGAGCTCTTCTTCGTCATTGGGGTAAATGGTGATGGGTTCGAATCCGCCAACTACCCATCCCTCGGGTTTTGAAAGGATCTGGATACCAATATCGTCAACGGCAGGTCCATCGTTCTGGAGTAAGAAGGGAAGGTCCAATGGATATCCGATCTTTGCCTGGTGAATCGGGCCTCGGCCATCCTTCTCACCCTCTTCGAATATGGTTGGTTCGAATTCTGGATCTGATATCCTAAGTCCGGATCCGGACCTGAAATTGTCGGATTTATCGTCATCATCCACGGTGATGGTTGCATGCATTTTGAACGAGAAACCCGCCCAAGTGCCAATGCCTCCAGGTTTCTTTAAGGGCACCTCAAAACCGAACTTCACTACAAAAGGAGGATTGGGACCCTGTCCTATGGGGTCCTGGCCGGTATACTGGGTTCCCATGCTCGTGATCGTCTGATACTGGGTTGTAACATTTGCATCCGCGCCTGCAAAGGTATTGTCTATCACCAGAATACAGGTGAATTGGTTAGCAAAAGTGATCGGGGTGATGCTGGGTTCCGGTCTATCATCATGAATGAGATGAACCTGTATCTCGACCGTCTGTCCCGGATATACATTGGTCGATTGACTGCTTCTTACGACCTCGATCCTATCAACGGCAATATCCAATGGGGACCTGGTCGGGCTTGCTGCTTCGGTGGTCCCTTCTTTGTCCCCGGATCCCGTAATGATCATTATCGAAGGTATAACAAGCAATAACGAGATCAAGAGGATGGTCAAATAACGTCTTACGTGAGCAGGGCTGGTAGATGCTGGCATATGGTTCACCCCTTTTGGAAATAGCTTCCTCAAGTTCCGAGCAAGTTGATATGCACCTGGCCACTATAATAGGTTTATCGCTTCCTGTTCCAGTTTTCATCTGTGAACGGATCAGATACAGGACAACTAGCCTCGGACTATTGCTTAAAGGAAATTTGGTATATATGTTTAATGTAATCGATGGAAAAGAAGAGGTCGGAGCGAAAAGATCCACTGCTTCATTGCCGGTATCGGTAGCGACAAAGAATATCCTTGCCATGAACGGTCAATATATCATTGACGACATTGAGATGAATTCTACATCATGATCCATCATGATGCGATCATTTCTCCTCATGTTCCACCTCTTTCTCCAGTGGAATTGTGAATAGATAAGTGGATCCAAGTCCGGGGAAGCTCTCACACCAGATCCTTCCTCCATGGGTTTCGACTATCCTCTTTGCCATGTACATGTTCAAACCCCCTTTGAAATATCCTTTTTCCCTTTCCTGATTATCATGGATCTTATCGAAGATGGATGAGACATCTTCCTCATTGATGCCGGGGCCTGAATCGGCTATCGAAAATTGTACCTCATCACCTTTCCTGGTGAGTTCTATCATCAAATGACCCCCCTTGGGCGATATGTCGATCGAATTCTCCATCAGTGTGGTCAATGCCTGGTAGATCATCTTCCTGTCAGCTGGAGCTTTCAGGTTGTCTTTGGGATAGTTGGCGGTCACTTCGATCTTCTTTTCTCTGATCCTGTCTTCCTTGTCCCCGAGCACATCGGAGATCGCCCTTTTCATTGAGACCATCTTCCTATCCAATTTTATCTCCTCTCCGATGTCCCTGGATGTGGCTATTGCTTCATTGAGAATAGATTTCATCCTGCCCACCAATGATATCAGCTGATCGACCTTCTCTTTCTGTTGATCATTGATAGGTCCAAAGAAACTGCTATCCAGCATCTCGAGAGTAAGGAGTATGGTGGTCATAGGTTGCCGTATCTCCCTGGCCATGAGGGATACGAAATCCTGGAGGAACTGCCAGGAAGCTTCTTGGATCTGCCGAGTGACCTCCAATTTATCCTCCATATATTTCCTTCCCTCTATGTCCCTAACGGCCCCCCAAGCCCCTGTTATCTCTCCATCTTCTATCCTGGGAAGTAAAATGAGCTCGACTGGATGGGACCCTGTCTTTTCGGAAAATATCTCGATCTCCGATATCAACATCCTGGATCCGTCCATCACTGCTTCAATGGTCTGGATAACACTGGATCTATCCTCTACGAATGCAATGTTTTGAAGTGAAAGGAGATTTAGCTCCTCTCTGGAAAAACCGGTTATCTCCTCCATCATGGATGGAACTGAAGTGAAATTTCCATCTCTATCGATCTCAAAGATCGGCAGGTCCCTCTCTATGGATACCTCTTTTTTTCCAGGACCGATCTCCAGCAACTTCTTGAGTTCCTCTATCTCTGTAGAGATGTCCATAGTTCCGACCTTCCACTTCAAGAATGCCCATCTTTTTTTATTATTGGGCACCCTATGGTCTGAGTACGGAAAATGGAAATATAAAAAAAATTGGGTATTATTATTGATTATTAAAATCAAGAAGTGACCCACGGGAAGGAACCGCAGGTCACATCAATGATTTCATTCTTTTTTCTCTACAGGTTCGGGTACGGGTTCGATGGCCTCTTTCTTGGCCTCTTCGACAACTTCTTCCTTCGGAGCTTCCGTAACCTTCTCGTCCTCCTCCGGAACAGGTGAAGCGAAGATGTTCTCGGTTGAATCATCTACCTCGGGAGCCACGAGGATCTCCATTCTCCTGATATCGACCCTTCTGAGTGGATAGATCTGCTTGCACTCTTTCTGGATCTTGTTTACGAGTGCCTTGTCCTTATCAGATGTAAGGACTATGGATGTCAACTGGACCATTGTCCTTGATGTTCCAGCTTCCTGGATGATCGAATCCATCTTCTTCCTGATCTCATGTTGGACAGAGCTCTGGATCCTCTTATCGGACATGGCCATTGGCTTGAGCCTGATCTTGTATCCGTCCTTTGTCTCCACGTCGAAGACCCCTTCCATCTTGGTCCTCTTCCTCCTTGTCTGCCTTCTGATGAAATCAGATGTCAGGTCATGGCCGAGGAACCTGGTGTAGGCTTCGGAGGTGGAGTGATCGGTAATCTTGAACTTGAGCTTGATATGCATCATCCTGAAATCACCTGTAAGGTCCTGGAGCGTTACCTCAACCGTCCTGCCCAGTAATTTATCCGGTTCATCTGCCAGGGTCTCTCCTATCTTTGCCCTGTTGAACATTTCGGGTGCAACAATGGAGTACCACTGTTTTGACTTCCACCTGTCCTTAAGCTTCTTCGAGTCCCTGGAGGTCTGCCTTCTCACCATATCATTTCACCTTCGGACATTTGCATAGAAGAACCATATATAAAGGTTCCTGAGTTAATTGTGGATTTGGTGGGGAAAACGCATCTTCCCTATTGAAAAAAGTGGAAAATATCAAAGGAAAAATCAACCTCTTTTAAATAGGGCCGACATTTGCGATCGGGGATCCGTTCCCGGGTTTCACACAGATGTTCCCATCCTCGACCAGAACCATCCCCCTTGCTACAACCCCTTCGGGGAATATACCACTCATTCCCTCGAATGCGGTCCATCCACATTTGGAATGTAGATCTTCACCCCTTATCTTCTTTTCAACTTTCATATCGATCAGCAGGACATCTGCTACTTTACCAGGAAGAAGATGCCCTCTTGACCGAAGCCCCATTCTTTTTGCAGGACCACCTGAGACCAGATCGGTCAATTTGTGAAGGCCAAGTGCCCTATCTTTAACCTTTGAAAGAAGCAGTGGTAGCATCGTCTCAACACCAGGCATACCTGAAGGTGGGAGTTCACCTTCTTTTTCATCGATCGTGTGGGGCGCGTGGTCAGAACCTATCGTATCCACATCTCCATCCCTGACCGCCTCCCATAATCTGGCCCTGTCCACCGTCGTTCTGATCGGAGGATTCACCTTTGCCATGGAAGGATCGTCGAGATGTTTCTCGCAATAGTTGACATCCAAAAATAGATGATGGGGGGTAACTTCTATTGATGCTGGAGTCCGTATCGCGGCTTCAATTCCCCTCAAAGAGGACATGTGTAATAGATGAAGGAGGTGGGAACGGCCCTTCATGAATGAGACTGCATCTTGCACTGCACTTACCTCGGCCTCCTCGGGTCTTGAATCAAGATGTGATCGCAATATCCCTTTCCTCCCTTTCTTCATCTTGGTCAAGAATCGCCCATCCTCTGCATGGATGGAGATGGGTTTGCCGATCCGTCCCAGCGTATTGGACATCATTTCCAATTTGCTCGGGTCTTCCAGAACAAGTGATCCGGTGGATTCTCCCATGAATACCTTGAACCCTGCAAAAGAAGGGTCTGTTACGATAGGTTGCAGCTGTTCGATACTTGTCCCATCCATCAAGACAATATTGAATCCGAAATCTACGATCGATCTTCTCATTGCAATCTCTTTCTTTTGAAGGAAAGATGTGAAATCTGTGGTTGGTGGAATCGTATTAGGCATATCTACGATAGCGGTTACTCCACCATATGCTGCAGAGGTCGTTCCCGTTTGCAGGTCCTCCTTCTCTGTCAGTCCAGGATCGCGCATATGAGTGTGAAGGTCAATGACACCGGGGAGAAGCAGATATCTCTCTTTTCCGATCATCCGATCGTATTCACCGTTGGTGGGAGAGGTTCGCCTGAGGTCGCTGATCATTCCGTCTTCTATACAGATGAACGTTTCAACAAGTGAATCGCCCTGGAGCACCTTACCATGAACCACTATATCAAACATATTTTTCCCTCATGAAAGCTCGATCTCCGCTATCTCGCCTCTTGGCTCCTTCTCACCGAACACGGTACCGGAGAACTTCTGGAATTGGACATCCCCCTTCCTCCACTGATCGGATGGAAGTCCGGCTTTCATGCAGGTATGAGATAGGAACTCTTCAACATCCCAACGCCATTCCACCGGGACCTGGGGAAGAAGGAGACCGGAATGGAAGGACCTTCTGGCGATCAATCCATCCCTTCCGATGACTATCTTGGATATCAGATCCGCTGGTGAGCTGTATTCAATATCCACTGGAGGTGTCAACAATGTGACATCGATGATGATCCGGTCCATCTCTTCAAGTGTGACCTTTGGGAAACGTGGATCCCTTATTGCAGCAGATATGGAGGTGTCCAGGATCGCGTCACTCAACGGCATTACAGGCTCGGGATAGCCGATGCAACCCCTGAGCTCTTTATCGGGATAAGTGTTCAAGGTAACGAAGACACCAGAATCTTCTTTGAATTCCTTAGGGAAAGATGGTATCTTGATCTGTTCCAGACCGAGTTTCCTCTCGATATTGGCCCTTGCGGCCCTGACCGCTATCCTGCCATGATCTATATTGAACATTTTATCCCTATTGGCCTTAATGGGTTCTTTGTAGATTTTTCTTTCTTAGTATGAGGCCCTTGCCGGATGTGAACACCCTCTGAATATATTCCATCCCGATAATATTAAGACCGAGCATCACTTGCAATGTTCATTACAATATTTATCCATTCAATGTTTGGAAGGATATGTCGAAAGGAGGGGGCCCATTTCACGTACAAGATCGTTCTGTTCGGTGATGCAGGAAGCATTCATGTCAGGAAATGGGTAAAATGGTATCTGAAGGAAGGCCATGACGTTTTGCAGATCACTACAAGGCATCTTGACAGGAAGGATATATACAACGCTAACATACATTTCCTTCCTGACCCCGAGAAGAAGACCTTCCCCGGTTCATGGACCTGCCACAGGCTCATGAACCCCATCAAGGCAAAGAGGATAGTGGATAGATATGCCCCTGATATCGTCCATGTCCACAGGGTTAACGATGAATTGAACCTGAGAGTGGAAAGAAGACCCCTGATCATGAATGCCTGGGGATCAGAGATATATCAGGTCGATAAAGGATCATACGGCCACAAGGCTGTCCAGAAGAATCTGAACAGGGCAGATATGGTTCTCGGCACCACGGAAGAGATGCTTGATCTGCTATCGAAGGGCTATGGGGTCCCCAGGAAAAAAATGGAACAATGGTCCTGGGGGGTGGACCTGGGAACATTCGAGCCCATCACTGATAAGGCTCCCTTCAAGAAGAAGTTGGGATATTCGGAGGATGATATCGTCATTCTCTCTCCCAGAGGGATCACACCGATCTATCGCAATGATAGGATCGTT
>JAUVCN010000106.1 GCA_030595715.1 Thermoplasmatales archaeon | reverse complement strand
GTCCGGAGCGGGGACGTTCACCTGTGATTGTCCCTTGCAGTTCGTGCAGGTGATGACATTCATCCCAGGATTTACATATGCAGTGAAATTGTTCCTGCAGTAGGGACATGTGAATTGGGCAAAGGTCCTGCCCTGTTGCTGTCCGCCAACCGCGCCACCGGACTTCGATGGTGGTTCCATGGGGTCTGGGGCAGGTCCACCACCGGTGAACTGGAAAAGATAGAACTTGTAAGGATTGTACGGATTGGCTATCGGGTTAGGATCGTTGACCTCGACTACGAAATTGCACCCATTTTGATAAGCGTAACTCTTGGCAGATTCTCTTAACTGTTCAGAGGTCATCATCTGTCTGTATTCGATGGGTGTTCCCATGAGCTGATATCCCTGTCTTGTGAGCATCTGAGCATATTGATTGATCTCATTTCGGGTGGCCGTCTGCAGTTTGATCGAAGCATTGCCCCCCTTTTTAAAAAATGATGGTGTCATCTTAATCACATCCGAGGATCGAATAATTAGTTGATATCACTCCGTTCCTTTAAGTATATATTTGATATTTGAAACTTACCAATGGAACTTGCTTTCACAATATTATCGAGGTTATTATCTTTTCCTTGTCCTCGATCTTGAGGAATTCCTTTACTGCAAGGTTGTATGCGTAATGTGGTCTTTCTCCATACGTATATAGAAGGAGCTTTGCCTCATTCTCTCCTCCTATGACCTGGATCTGGGCTGCCCATTTACGGCCTTTCCTGTCCGTTGCCGAAAGCTGGGATATGCCCCGAAACCCTGACTCGCTGTACAGTTCGTTTGCTTCCGAGAATCCCATGGAGATGAACCTTTCCTTCAGAGCATGATACAATTCCTTGGGGGATCTTTTGATCGTATCGGTTTCGCTGGTCCATCTGAAGAGTTCACCTGTAAGGAACCTGTAACCGTCCTCGTCCATCTTGTCCGTGGTGAACTTGGGGACCACGACCTTGATCGGTTCGCTCTTCAGGACGACCCTTTCTTCCACCTTGTATTTGAAATCGAAGAACAGGATCTCGAACTCGAAATCATCCTTACCTCCGGCATATTTGGGTATGGCCGGCACCCTGATCGTCATCTTTTCGTCAGGATCCAACATCTTCATATCCTGTTCAGGTTTGCCGAACTTCAGAAGCTTGGTAGACCTTGGGAACTCTACTCTGATGTTTCCCATCGGGAAGTCTGTCCCGTTCTCGATCTCGACAATATATTCCATCGATGAGATATCCTTGGCGTATGCCTTCCCGGGAATGAACTCCAGGTGGTGATCTACCAGAAGTGAGGCGGCATCTGTCTCCTCGGGTCCGTCATAATCATATTTGTCATCATGGTCCTGTTCAGGATATCGGTCATCGTATCTCCTGTCCACAGGTCTCCTCTTTTTTCCCAAGAACCTGTCAAGTAATCCCATAATTATCCCTCTTTAAAGCAATCCCGCTTCACTCAATTCCTTTTTGATCTGCTGAAGAGCCAGATCGATGTCAGGTATGACCTTTGCCCCTGTGCATACTATCTTGCCCGAGCCGAATAGGAGGGCAACAACCTTTGGTTCTGCCACTCTGTATACGAGTCCGGGGAACTGTTCCGGTTCATATTCGACCCTTTCAAGGCCGAGTGTGATCGCAATTGAATTGAGGTTGAGTTCGGTCTTGAGATCGGTGGTTGCCACGATGTTCTGTATCTTGACGTCCGGTTTTTCCAGGACATCGATCCCCAATTCCCTCAACTGTCCCATTACACGGAAAATGACCTCATTTACCATCTCCACGCTCTTTGCCCCTGTGCATACAAGTTTCCCGGAGGTGAACAGAAGCATTGCTGTCTTCGGATCCTTGATCTTGTATATCAGACCCGGAAATTTTTCCGGAACATACTCCGCGCCCTCCAGTTCCATCGAGATCCTTTTCAGGTCCAATTCCGCTCCGGAGGAGGCAGAAGCTACCACATTTTCAACTTTGATATCCATAGGAATGCCTCGTTTTCCATCAATTCACATACTGAATGATACGGGAGCTGTTGTACGTTCACACTATATAAATAATTTATTAAATCATTCTGTATGAGGGAGGTCTTCGATTCATTTGAACCTGGTCATCCAGTCATTGACTTCTTTCATATCCATCGCAACCGTTGGCATGAATACAGCTGCCGATATTCCCTTTCCATGGACGAACGGAACTTTCCCGATGTCCTCCTCCGATCCCGGATAAGCTATACCCATGGCACCTGTCTTCCGAAGGGCATCGGACAGGGCTGTCTCGATGGTATCCCCTCTCAAAATGAACGGATCACGTCCTTCTTCCTTCAGGTCCCCGAGAATATCTTCCCAGGATCCAAGGTCCTTTTCATAGATGACCGGTATCACACGGCAACCTCTCCGGAGCATCATTGCCCTCGTGAGGAAGGCTCTTGATGCCGTTTCCTCCCTGGGACCTTCAAGATCATCTCTCGGAGGTAAGAGGAGGATGATCTTTCCCTGTGTGTTCGAGGGCATTCCACCTATGCCCCTTATCCTCTCGGTGAAGAGATAGGCGTTCCTGCCCCTGATCTCGACCTCGAACCAGATATCAGGGTCCTTCAGGTCGACCTTCACCTTGCTGTCATCAAGATGACGGCAGACCGCATCACCTCCCGCTATTGCGATGTCCCTGCTTGTGTATTCTGTCTCTCCTGTTCTCCTGACCTTGATACCGAAGCTCATTCCTTCCTTCAATCTCCGAAGGGAGTACTCGGCCATTCCATCCATAAGTCCTTCCATATCGTTCGGAACAACGGTTACCTCCGAAAATGAGTAGATGCCGGGGATGAGCCTTAGACTCTCACTTGTCTCTTCCACCTGGTCCGTTTCCAGGAATACCCTTCCCCTTTCAGTGTTCATCAGGTGTTCGATCCCATCATCCAGCAGTCTTTTGGATATGTGATCTATCAAGTGACGAAGGAATCTGGCCCTGACCTTGTCACTCTTCAGACCGAGTTCCGCATATCTGATCAGTATCGTTCCCATTATCTCCACACACCGTAGATCTCATTCTTGCAGGACCTGCATCTTCCGTCCTTCATCTTGGGAGCCCAGAATCCGTCCCTGCTGATAAGCTTTTTACCGCAAAAAGAGCAGAAGGTGTCGTTCCATCCCATTCTTGTGATATTTCCGATGAATATGTTCTTCGACCCTTTTTCCTTTGCCATGTCCCTGATCCTCATCAGTGTCTCGGGTGGGGTCGGAGGAACGTCCATCATCCTGTGGTCAGGGTGGAACCTGTTGAAGTGGATCGGGACCTCGCTTGAAAGGGACCCGTGTGTCCAGTCGAGGAATTCGGATATCTGTCGTTCATCATCGTTCAGGCCCGGGATAACAAGGTAGGCGATCTCGATGTGAACTCCCCTGTTGAAAGCGGTCTCAACATTCCCGAGGACCGGACCCAGTGATCCGCCGGTGATGTCCGCATAGAACTCATCGGTGAATCCTTTGACATCTATATTGGCTGCATCGGCGATCCCCATCAGATCGTTCCACGGGTCCTTTTCAAGGTATCCATTGGTCACAAGGACCACCTTCGACCCATTTTCCCTGAGTCTCTTTCCCGCATCCATGATATATTCAAAATTGATCGTAGGTTCGTTGTAGGTGAAAGCCACCCCGATCGATCCTTTTTCCTTTGCACGGAGTAATAGTTCATCTATCGTCAGTATGTCGTTTCCATGTACCTTTGATCTTGCAAGAGACCAATTCTGACAATGTCTGCAGGTTAGATTGCATCCCACCGAACCCAGGCTCAGTATCGTGCTTCCGGGGAGGAAATGGTTCAATGGTTTCTTCTCGATAGGATCAAGATGGATCGCAGGATAAACCCCATATCCTTCTGCGATCAGTGTTCCTTGCCTGTTGTATCGGACCCCGCAGATGCCATGTTTTCCTTCCGGGACCTTGCAGTGGTGGGGACAGAGCTCACAAAGGATCATGTCATCATCGATCTTCCTGAAATATCGGGCCATGACACCATCCTTCATGGGATGAGATATGTTTGAAGATGATTAAGCTTTTTTGATATCACCATAATCGTTCCATTGCACCGATGGGTCTCTTGACCTCCAGAAGTTCCATCATCCTGGAAGCGTTCTGTGGCGCATATCCCTGCGGGTGATTGTTGAAGAATATCCTTGTTTCCATGTCCACCCTGGATGATATGATCTTGATCTGATCTATACGGGACCTCAACTCATCGTCATTGTATCTGTATCTGTACCTGGCCGAAGGATCGTTCTCGAATCCCTTGTACCATCCCTCTCGGTTCCTTCCATGGAACCTGATGTAGTTGTGCCTGGATGTCTCTGCACTGATCCATGGAAATGAGGGGCCGTCAACGGTTACCAGGGCGGTTCCATGAGATCTAAGAACATCCCTCGCATCCGGGATCAGGTCGGAATCCTCGTTCAACCAGGAGGAGTTCCTGAATTCAAGTGCAGTCTCTCCCGGGTGGTCCAACATGAGCTTGCAGATACCCTTCAATCTGTCCATTCCGATCGTATATTCGGGAAGAGGGACCTTGGGTTCGCTTTTCATGCGGTATTTTATATCCCCTCTCATTGAGAAATATGGGGATGTCTGGAACAGGACAGCCCCGAGACATCCACTTTCCGATAATGGTTCCAGGACACTTCTGCTGAACTCGGAGTAGGCATCTATCATTTCAACTTCACTTTCACCCATTGCAAGATGATGTGAGATGTCCTGAGGGACCTTGACACAGAACTCCCTTCCCTCGACCTTGCCCGCTTCCTTGGCCCATCCGAGCACCGTGGACCTCGAAGGTACCCTGTAGAATGTGGAGTTGATCTCTACAGTGTCGAAATGCTGAAAATATTCCGAAAGGAACCTGCTGGAACTGGAGCCCTTTGGGTAGAATGTTCCTACCCATTCCTTGTAGGACCAACCGCTGTTCCCGATCCTGATATTTCCCATGAGACCTCATTTATCTAGCTTGCCCTTCTTTCCACAATTGGGGCATTTGATCTTGACGGGCCGATCCTCGGTCATTATCGGGATCTGAGTGTCACAAGCAGGGCATGGTACGTATCCCAGGATCTTTTCTTCCTTGGACGATTCAAGGTCCAGCTCTCCGGTCGAGAGCTCATATACCTTTGCATCTCCTTCATGGAACACTTCCTTTGGAGCCTCCATCCCAACGGTATCCGCATCCCCAAGGTGCAGTATCTCTCCGGAGGGGCGATAGACAGGTCCCTGAATACCCTCGATCTCCTTATCATCGAATACTATCGGGTAGTATCGGTACTCGAAATCAGGGAAATAATCCATCTTCTTCTTCTCGTTTGCCAAATGACCACCTCGATGCTTAGATCCATCGCATAGCTACATCCCTCAATTGTCAACAGATATAAAAAAAGTCCTTCTATATGCGGATCCGGATCGAGCCATATCTCAGGACCTTCCGATCTCTGAAAGGATACTGAGAAGGAAGAAAGGAACTTTTCACAAATAATAAAGACAGACTCTTTCCGCTTTGTGGCGGAAAGAGGCAATTGCATGGTTAAAGAGACTAAACGAACAGAGAAAGAAGATCGGTTGGAGATTTACAAAGTAAAAGGCCGATGAAAAGTTGTCTGCATATTATATTGAATATTTTTTTCAATCACGATACTATTTTTTCAAAGTTACTGATAGGATGTTGTGGATTTGTAGATTTTCTCTTTCCCTTTTCTTTCCGAATGTGAACGACTATTAACGGAGAAATCGACGTAAAGGTTTAATCCTTAGATGCCATATGAACATTGGCGAGGTTATCCGATGGTATATTTCTTTGAAGGCCTTATTATGAAACCGATCTTGTACAACTTCCTTATCAAGGAGGTTGTAGGAAAGGAGAATCTACCCAAAGATAAGGCTATGATAATTGCAGCAAACCACAACAGTCATCTGGATGAGTTCGTGGTAATGCCCCCGGTTGTATACACCACAAAAAGAAGGGCGAGGTTCTTCGCAGACAGGCAGCACTGGCATGAGGGGAAACTTGTTTTCAGGTTGATAGCTAAATACTTCAAGTCAATACCAGTCGACCGAGGCAAGGGAAAGGGCGATGAGGCTCTAAAGAAAGGTTTGAGGGAGCTGGAAAACGGAAATTCGATTATAATATACCCCGAGGGAACCAGAGGGAACGCCTTTGACCTAGGACGAGGGAAGGTGGGTGTGGCAAAGCTGGCGTTAAGGTCAGGAATGCCGGTCGTACCATGCGGTGTCTATGGAACTCAATATCTCATGCCAAAAGGCACTCATAAGATAAAGATGAAGAAGATCGTGAGTGTGAAGTTTGGAAAACCAATGACCTTCGATGGGGATGCGGAGGGGGAGAACAATCCCGAGGAGCTCAGGAAGATAACCGATATGATCATGTCGAGAATAGGTACGCTAATAGATCAGGAATACAACCCTGAAGTAACAGATGAGTTTCACTCCAGTTCCCCTTCCAGTCCTCAACCTGGCAATTGACCATCATGTGCTTTCGGTGCCTTATTTTGATCATTCTCTCGCATTAGGGACATGTCACTGTGAATGACCTTGATTCCCTTTCCCTATCTGTGGAGGCTGGTCCTTTCCCCCTCTTCTTCTTGATTCCGGAACTTACCCACCATTCCGATCGATGTTTGGTCGATCATCTGCCCATTGATCCACACTACTCGTTTATTCCCTTGAACGTTTGCATGGGACCTCAAAATAGTAGACCTCTAAGTCTCTGCATATGAACTTCTGGAAATGAATGATTTTTAGAAATGTATTGATCTCTTAATGAAAAAAAATGGTCAGACCCGATATGATTAATTTGAAATAGAAAAGGTGGTAACTACCATTTTTTCCCATTCTTGATGGATGTCTGGATCCAATCTAGTACATGATCAAGATCGACCAGGGAAGTCATCATGTCTCGTCCTACCGCTTCCCTTTTTTCAAGATGGTTTAACTTTTCATACTTCTTATGTACCTGTGATTTCACATTCGTAATACGAGTGGATACTTTTTCTAGTTGTTTCAAGTTCTTTTCATTCATATTCAGCCTCCTTGATAGTTACATATAAAACTTTAATATGAGCAAGACCCCTTGCAGATATGGAGTCAAGTGCAAGACAAATATTCTTCTCCATGTTTTCACCCAATAAACAGTTTAAAAGTATAATCCAGTTAAGTTAAATAATGCCCAAATCATTTCCAATCTTTTCATATGCTTCTAAGCATTGATCGAGTTCTTCCATTGAATGTGTTGACATAATTGAATTGCGAATCAGTGACCTATCCGGAGGAGTTGCTGGATAGATTACAAGGTTTGTAAATATATTATGATCAAACAGGTTTTTCCATAAGCTTACAGTTTCCATTACATCCCCGATTATTACAGGTATAATCTGTGATTCTGACAGACCGATATCATAACCTATCTTCTTTAGGCCATTTCGGAAATACTCTGCATTTTTATTCAGATTATTCCGTCTTTCCGGTTCTTCAATTACGATGTCGAGGGCCTTGGATGCTGTTGCGATAGCTGCAGGGGGTGGGCTAGCGGAGAAGATAAAAGGGCGTGCAGAATGCTTAAGATGAAATACAACATCCTCAGATGAAACTATGAATCCCCCCATACTAGCAAGAGATTTCGAGAATGTTCCCATGATAATATCTGCTTCGACACCGAAATGTTCTGTAGTTCCTCTTCCACTTTTCCCATATACGCCAATTGCATGGGCATCATCGACCATAACACGAGAATCATGTTCTTTCGCTATTTGGGTAATCCCTGGTAATTTTGCAAGGTCACCTTCCATGGAGAATAGACCATCAGTAACAACCAGTGTACTTGCTTCTACTGGTGTGCTTTTAATTGCATTTAGTAGAGAGTCAGTGTTATTGTGTTCATAAATTATTGAATTACTTTTTGCAAGACGGCAACCATCAACAATGGACGCATGGTTCAAGCTATCCGAAAGGATAAAATCTTTTTTATCCATCAATGATGATATTGTCCCAAGGTTGGTTTGGTATCCTGTTGAAAAAATTAATGCGGATTCCATGCCCATAAAATCAGCAAGCTTCTCTTCTAATTCCACATGGATATCAAGAGTACCATTCAAGAATCTGCTCCCAGTACAACCTACCCCGTGTTTTTCAATAGCTTTTTTAGCAACCTTTTTTATTTCAGGGTGATTCGTCAACCCTAAATAATTATTCGATCCCAGCATTATCATTTCATTTTCATTGATTTTTACCTTTGGTCCCTGCTCTCCTGAAATGGGAATAAAATATGGATAGAAACCCATCTGGATAGCTAGGTGTGCATCTTTATGTTTTGGAATTTTCTTAAAAAGATCCATGGTATCCCTCCTTATTGCTCTGTATTCACAACAATATTTTCTAAAGAATAATGAAAATTTTCATCCAATATAGGATCAATTCTGTCTTTCCTTTTCTGATAAACATAAATTACCATAAGAAAGTCATTCTTACTGAAAGCGGGCCAATTAGCATCTGCGAAATGCATATCAGAGTTCGCAGTCTGCCAAAGTAAAAAATTTGAGATACGTTTTTCACCGGATGTTCTGATAATCATACCAGGGTCAGGAATACCAGCGGTGTATAATTTGGATGATATCATTTCCTCATCAATACTCTCAATAGAAATTTTCCCTTCATTAACTTCTTTACAAATTATCTTAGTTGCATTAACAATATCCTCTCTCCCCCCGTAGTTAATAGCAATATTCAATAAAAAAGGCTTATAAGCCTCTGTTCGCTCTTCAACATATTGAATAGTTTTTTTTAGCCCATCTGGAAGCCCTTGTTTACACCCGATCACTCGTATTCGAATTCGATTATCCTTGCCTTTCTCGTTATCTAAAGTCTTTATTAAAAATTCCTCGAAGATCTCCATCAGGTAATTTATTTCTTCAGTTGATCTGCTGTAATTCTCTGTTGAGAATGCGTATACAGTGAGTACTCTTATACCGATCTCTTTACACCAATATAGAACCTCTTCAAGTTTATCAGCACCCATTCTATGACCTTGTTTTGGTAAAATTCCATGTAAACGTGCAAAACGTCTATTCCCATCCATAATGATACAAAGATGTTCTGGGGTCGGTCCATTCATGATTTTTTTAATTAATGCCTTTTCAGACATCGATGAATGGGTATTGTTTTTTTTATTTGAAATATTCATATTATTTTTCTCCATATAACCGAAATAACGTTCATCATTATGTCACTGAGAGATCATTTATTACATCAAAGTAGGCGTTTTTCCAATGTTTGGATTAATATCGAACTTCATGGTCTTAAACAGTATTTATCAAGATAATAATCACTTGATCTCACTTTGCATGATCACCTCTGGGTTCTTTTTTCGATGGGCTTTGTTGAACATGGATATATTCGATAATGTCTCTAATTGTCGGGAAGTTCCTGAGATACACTCCTTCATCCTTTGGGAGCTTGAAATGAATTCTAGCTGAAGCGAAAATTTCTACCTGTGTTACGGAATCAACTCCCAGGTCAAGTTTAAAATCCGCATCAATGTCCAGTTTTTCAATAGGAATATTTGTTTTCTTGTTAATAATTAGTAGAATTTGATCCTTTGTTTTTTCAAAATCCTTATCTTCCATTATTCTGAACTTCTTTTTCTCGTAACCTATCTCGGAGGATTCCTTCTTAATAGCTCGATGAGGAATCAAATTCTTTCTACCATGGTCTTTCAAACGGAGTACGTTCTGTGCAACTTCGAGTTCAGCTGGTTGTGTAGTAATTATGCTATCGAGCCATATTTCGTATTTTTCTTTTGAAAAGAACTTCTCCTCCGTATCGGATTTTTTCATCAGAAGTAAGGCAAGCTGGGATCCAAAACCTGCTGCGAGCCTTAGGCCGTAATGTCTGTTATGTTCTCCTCCCCGGGATAAATTCAAACTTTTGAACTGTTCATCGACCTCGTCTAAATTGGCAATAGGAATTGCTACACCTTTATCCAGACATTTTACGAGTAGAGGATCCTCGAGACAGGCTCCGAAAGCATGTCCACTATAACCCTTTGTGTTAATTATTAAAATCTCCTTGGCCATTTCTCCGAATGTTCTCCTTAATGATTCAGCTTCCGCTGCCGATGAACCCCCTCTAGCAGGTGTATAGGTTTCGTGAGACATGAATAGCATATCTGATGGCAAATCCTCTCGTTTGATTCCATGTTCTCTTTCCATTTTACCTGTGAACAGATCCAATGATCGAGCGATATGTGCCACATCCAATCTTGACCCGTGAAAAGCGGAGTTACCAATATGACTGCCAAGCAACTCTGCGATTGGGTTCATGCCTCTTCTCTTCGGTTCTTCCTCTGCTTCAAGGATCAATGCGGAAGCACCTGCACCCAAAACCAATCCGTTTCGATTCTTTCCAAAGGGAATGGCAGCTTTTTTCACATCTTTTTCACTTGTGAGGGCACCCAGGGATAACATACTAGACCCTATCCATTCGAGCATTCGGTCAGTTGAAGGCGCATCTCCACCTAGAACAATTACCCTTTTACATCTACCTGATTGTATCCAGTCTTGGGCAATTGCCACCCCCAACGTAGAGGAGGCACAGGCGGAATTCACGTGAGTGTTTGGCCCCTTTGCCTTAATATATTGAGCGAATTGAGAATGTCCCATCGAAAGGATCGCGAAGATCAGATATCTTGGTAACTCGTAAGGCTTTGATATTTCAGTTGAAGCTTCATTGTACCATTTGTCTATTTCCTTTTCCAGGTCCGTTCCTTTTACTCGTTCCTTTAAGATCTCATATGTTCGACGCCTTTCTTCCCCAACGGATTGTGATATTTTTATACTATAGAATTCACTTATTTGGTTTATAAGACTATCATACCCCGGAAAGGCGGAGGCGAAAATGATGCCTGTGTCCTCCTGCATCTCCGAAGGAAGTTCCCATT
>JAUVCN010000103.1 GCA_030595715.1 Thermoplasmatales archaeon | reverse complement strand
TTTCATATTTCTCCCGATGTGGTCGGGGGGTCCAGATCATTCCAGATAGAGGTGAAACCCGGGACAGATATCCGTGTTGCAAGGAACGATTCTGCACCTGTGCTGTATATGGATCCACTCCAGATCAATTATTATGATCCTTTCTGGGGAAATTCTTCAACCGAATTCCAGTTCACCATCCTTTATCGCTCAGAAAAAGGACGCAATGTTTCCCAAGGGCCTTTTGTGGTCTTTGATCTGAATGGTGATGAGGACCTTGATGACAACATCAATGGAATGGATGAAGGACCTTATCTGATGGAATACTTGAACGGAACCCTTGAAAATGGAGGTTCCCTTAGATTCATTTTGAATATTACATTCCCTCCAGGTACCGATGAGATGAGAATATTTTTTGAATGCTTTGATTCGGAGGGCCTGTATGATTCGGAGGGCTTGTACGTCGATCAATTTGACATGTATTATTTCATGGGGCCCGATGTTAACGATCCACCGTTTAAACCTACGGGTCTTTCAATTGACAACTTGCATACTTTAACACCGATTTTCAGCTGGGACAGTCCAATGGACCCTGATAGAGATAACATATCGGTTCATTGCAACTTGTCATCCGAGACCGGGATAAACTTTCCAGTCTATTTTGGAGCAGGAAATAATTCATCTGTACGATTGGACCTGAGGTCTGAATATTTCAGCGAGAAGATAATATTCTGGTTCAATGAGAACCATACTCTGGAGGTCGATTTTATTGATGAAGAACATAAGTGGTCAGAAACATCTTATTTGTCCTTCAGACCTTTGAACGATCCTCCGGAGAGAGTATCGGGAATACAGGTGATCAATACCTCTACTACGGCTCCAACAATTCTTTTCAACCTTTCATCTGACCCGGACAATGATCCTGTAAGCTATCTATACAAAATTGATAATGAAAAGAAAAATGGGGAATCAAACCGGATGGAGATAGGCTCTGAAATATCCAACGATACAACCATCCTTCTTCCGGAGATATTCAAAGATGATGAACTCTATCGATTTCGGATATGGGCCATTGATGTATTTGGTACCAGATCTGAGGAAATGTATCAATTCTTCACTATTGATCTTCCCCCTTTTCCTGTAACGAATATCTCGATATCACAGGGTGTGGATCTTGAACGCTGTGTTCATCTGACCTGGGATTACCCCGAGATATACTATCATAATATCAGTGGATTCAATGTGCATGTTTTTGATGTAGATCCTGAAAACATCACATTATCCAAGACAATTCAGATGTTAGACATGGGTTACAATACTGAAGCATTGATCAGTGACCTTGAAAATGGTAAGGAATACTGGTTCTCTGTTGTTGCATATGATGAGAACGGCAACAGGGGTCAGATGAGCAAGGTCATATCCGGTATCCCACTCGACAAGCGTGCTCCGGATATGGTAAATAAGCTCGAGGTGGAGATGCTTGGATCCACGCTTTCATGTCGACTAAAATGGAGCCATTGCAACGAATCGGACCTTGCCGGTTTCAATATATATCGTGTAGAAGGGCCTCCACCAGACTCTGTATTGGACCTTGAGCCGGTGGCAGTGATACGGGATGTTCTCATCGGACCCATGGGATGGAAGGATATCAACATCAGCTTTGACCGAACATACCATTATGCGGTCCTTCCATTCGATGAGGCTGGTAATCTCAATAATGAGGACATTCTGTGGAAGGATCTGTCAACAGTAAAGGAGCCTGTACCCGATAATAATACCGACATCGACCCGATCAAGAGTGACCCGGAAATAAATTGGTTCGGTCCTGTTCCTATTTTTATCGTAGCAGTCATTTTTTTAGTTGACGTGATCTTCATATGGTTGTTCTTCTTCAAACCTTCTAGTAAGAAGGACAGTATGGATATCGAGGAATGAATGATCTTTTAGGGTTAATTTGAAAATAGAGTGGTCATGTTTAAATAATTCCCGGAAAGATAGATGGAGAGATCACCATGAAGGGAATTGCCAGGAGCAGAACATTATTGATCATTATCATTGCGACCTTCATGATCATCCAGGTCCCCATCATTCAAGGAGAGGATAGCGAACCTTCCCTGATCGAACTATGGACCGGCCCTCTTCTCATGACCCATATCGGTCCGATGCCGATAACATATATCGATGACCTTTTCTCCACAGATAACGAAGGATCGACCGAATACTGGATAATACAGTTCAGTGGGCCGATCACACCCGATATCGAGCCGATGATATCTTCCATCGGGCCAAAGGTCCTGGACTATTTCCCGGATAATGCATTCGTGGTTAAGCTGAACGGGTTCCCGTCGGGACAACTTGACAATATCCCGGGTGTCATTGCATCCACTCCTTTCCATATTGGTTTGAAGGTCCATCCGGACCTTCTCATCGATATCCGATCTGGTGAGGACCCATTCACGGGATACAGTTCAATCACCGTTGAAACGTTCACTGCAGGCTCGATCCATTCGGAACTGTTTGATCTCAATTTGAACTTTATAAGGACCAAGGATACGAGGTATGTCATACAATTACCGATCCCGGATCTGGATCAGCTGATGAAGATCGATGGGGTCAAGTGGATAGAACCCAGGTCCGTGATGGAACTGAAGAATAACGTTGCAGATGGTATAATCGACGTGGACCTGGTATGGGACAGCCTCGGACTTGATGGGACCGGCCAGACGGTGGGCATTTCGGATACGGGTCTTGACACCGGGGTGGACAATCATGCTGTTGACGGAGACATACATCTTGACTTCGATAACAGGGCCAAGATAACCGACTGGTCCGGGTCGGGTCCCGATGATGATAACGGACATGGAACCCACGTTGCAGGGTCGGTAGCAGGAAACGGGGCGAGATCGGATGGCAACATCAGGGGAATGGCCTACAACTCCTCGGTATACTTCCAGGCACTCGAGACAGATGGAGGATGGTTGAACACACCATCCAATCTGAGCCAATTGTTCAGTCAAGCTTACAATAACGGAGCGAGGATCCACACCAATTCATGGGGTTCAACTCAATCATCACTGTGGGGTGCTTACACTGCAGAATCATATGATGTGGATTGGTCAATGTTCACATCTCCCGATCTATTGATCCTCTTTGCAGCGGGTAATGATGGAAATGATGGGAATTCCGACGGGAAGATAGATATGAATTCCGTATCACCTCCGGCAACATCAAAATCCACCCTTACGGTCGGTGCTTCGGAAAATGTCAGGAGCTCGGGAGGCTTCCAGGGAACATGGGGTTCCGGTTGGCCAGCGGATTACCCGGCAAACCCGGTCAGTGGAGACAGACCCTCGAACAATTCCTTTGGACTGGCAGCATTTTCTTCGAGAGGTCCTCTCGATGATGGAAGATTGAAACCCGAAGTTGTTGCCCCGGGAACGAATATACTCTCGACAAAGACATCCCTTACAGGGAACAACATCGGATGGGGAGCATACAATTCCACTTACGTATATTTCGGAGGGACCTCGATGTCAGCTCCGATCACGGCCGGAATGGCTGCTCTTGTAAGGCAGTATTACAACGGAACGTTGGGCATTGAAGCACCAACCGCCGCTCTATTGAAAGCGACCATCATCAACGGAGCAACGGATATGACACCCGGACAATATGGTGCGGCGAGTCCAACTACACAGGAGATAAACAGGAGGCCGGATGTTGATCAGGGTTGGGGAAGGATCAACCTTAAAGAGTCCGTGGACCCCGATGGAAAGGTCCTGACATTCATCGATAACTCATCCGGAATATCGACCGGTGATAACCTCACAAGGATGTTCCGGGTCCTCTCTTCGGATAAGGAATTGAGGCTCACACTTTCATGGTCCGACCATCCCGGTTCACTATTTTCAGGAAAGCAGTTGATCAATGACCTGGACCTCTTGCTCTACGCCCCCAACGGAACAGTATACAGGGGAAATGATCATACTGCTCCCTTTGATGATACGATCGATTCGATCAATCCTACCGAAGGGATCACAATAAAGGATCCTTCCGTTGGGTGGTGGAAGGTCGTGGTGGAAGGATCGAACATACCAAGAGGTCCCCAGCATTACGCTCTGGTCGGCACCGGGAATATGACACCATTCATCAGGAACATGATGTTCCTCGACAGGGGATACTATTCTACAGACCATGATGAGGTCATCATATCCCTGACATCAAAGGACCTGTCCGGCATGGGCTCCATCAGTGTTCACATCAATTCCACATCCGATCCCCTTGGAAAGAACATCACAATAGATGAAGAAGGTAATTTCGGTGCCTTCCGTGGGTCCTTCTTCACAAGCAACATCTCCACATCCCAGGTCAACGAATTGTATGTCTCTCATGATGATACGATAAATGCGGAATACAGATCATCATTCAATTTCAGTGCGGATGCAACCATCAAGAGACCCATGAGGGTCGATCTGATCCGGTTACCAGAGAACAGGCTCATCTATTCAAGGTATGATGTTCTCAAACTGAAAGGGGTGGGAGATCCGGGATTGGAGGTGTACTGGACGGTTCCCGGGTCCAACATTCCCTGGATCGGCATCTTTGATGATGGGATCCCCACACATGGAGATGAGAATGCAAGCGACGGAGAGTATAATGTTGAATTCTACATGTCCAGCGCATATGATGCTGATGGAAATATAATGATCAAGGTGGAGGATCCTTTCCTCGGCTTCCTTTATTATGAACAGTTCCCGCTGACGATCAATTCATCCAGACCCGGGGCACCCCGAGATCTCGAGGCTGTACCTGTGGCAACCGGAAATTCTGTTCTATTGAAATGGACACGATCCTCCTCTTTGAGCGTCCATCACCATGATGTTTATATCAATGCGACATCGGACCCACCTGAACTGGACCCTTCCGGATGGTTGCTACACAGATCAACAGATGACCCTTACAACATAACAGATGTGACCGGTCTTGTTGATGGCGTTGAATATCATTTCAGAGTGGCAGCTGTCAACACCGGGGGTAATAGCTCCTCACCTTCATTCTGGGCCACAGCCATACCTCATGATATCACTGCTCCTTCCATCAACTACGGAGGGGCCCCACTGGTCCTTTCCGGGAAGGTCACTCTTGACTTCGATGCCGATGACGACCTCGAACTTCTCGAGCTCCAGTATTACAATGATAAGGATGGGGATGGAGTTGCGAACGATAATTCGACCTTCGTTTTCGGGGTAAACTCTTCCTCTTCATCTGTAATATGGGATACAAGAGCTTCTGCCGGAGGTCCTGGTGACCTCGATAGAATGATAATAAGATGGAGGGGATCCGATGAGGTTCCGAATAGGTCGAACTGGACATATATGGGTGGATTCGGCGTGGACAACAAGGGGCCTCCTTTCCTTGAACTCTCTACATTCCCGCCTAGGGTGACGAACAGAACCAATTTCAACCTGATAGGTACAACTGAACCTCTTGCGATCGTCACTGCAGAATTGAACGGGGTCAATATCGGCGATCACACCGCTGGTATGAATGGACTGTTCGATATCAATATCGATCTGGCCGAAGGTCCGAATCTTTTCAATATGACCGCATATGATCTTTATGGGGCCGGGCCGATATATTCGAACTACACATTCACTAAGGATACCATGGACCCGGTTGCCATGATAAGGGATTTCAACACATCCATGGAGATCAGGTGCAACTGCTCGAAGTTCATCTCGGACTCCTACGACAGGGGATCGGACCCCGTCTATTCAACCATTTCCAACTATACCTGGACGCTGACAGGACCATTCGGAGCAACATCCTATGGCCATGATACCGTTCTCGACAAGATCTTCGAACAGATCGGCCAATATCAACTTGTTCTCAGAGTGGAGGATCGGGCAATGAACTGGGCAGAGGACAACGTCACGTTCAATGTTGTGGATCTAACGGCCCCTACGGCCCATATCTCGGGGCCTCTGGTGGCGAACGAGGATACAACCTATACTTACTCCGTCGAAGGGTCCACAGACAATGATCCTACCCTGTTCGAAAGTAAGAGGGCAATAGTGGAATGGACGTTCACCGGCCCTAACGCATTCTACGAGACGACCGATAGATATGACCCCTCCATCCTTTTCCCTGAACCCGGGAGCTATACTGTTACTCTATTGTTGACCGATGCCCAGGGTAATGAGGATTCGGTATCGCATGAGATCGAGGTAATGGATATTACACCACCCAGTATCGAAATGATCGGGGATAGGATATTCGACCTTGATGAGATCGGGAATTTCAGTCTTTCTGTAGAGGACAATCACCCCGATCATCAAACATTGTCTTCCTACCTTTGGAACCTCTTCTACCTGGATGGTCCGGCAGATGAACTGATAGCTTCATTTTCACAACCGACGTTCGAGCATAGCTTCTCACTTTTCGGTAATTATTCCCTCAAGGTCATTGTTACGGATCCTGCAGGCAATTCCAGGAACGGGTCAATACAATTGCTGGTCAAGGCTCCTCGCGTGATCGTTCAACCGGAAGATCCGGAGGAGGACCAGATCCCATATTTCTACGTCGCTTTTGGGGTGGGTGTTGTATTGATCATCATTACGGTCATCGTAGTAGCTGCATTTGTAAGAAGGAGGCAGTATGATGAAGTTGACTCCGAATGGGAAGATGATGAGGACCTGGACCAGTATGACGATGACGAATGGGATGACGTGGAGGATGTCGACTGGGATGATGATATGGACTGGGATGATTAGATCATTGACACTTATAGCCTTCACCTCGTCGTATCTGAGGATCAATCGAGCCTTTCAATACCCTCAGGGTAACGGTGCGCAAGGTCCGGATAATTGGACTTGAACTTGAGCCAGAGTTCCTTGAAACCATCATCGATCTTCTTGATAGGTCTTGCGGGAATTCCTGCAACGATCATTTCCTCTTCCACTACCCCTCTTGTCTTGACAACGGCACCTTCTGCAACGACTCCCCACCTCTTGACATGTGAGTAATCGGTAACAACGGATCCCATCCCTATTACGGCCAGATCATCGATGGTGGTATTGTGTATCACACATCCATGTCCGATTGTGACATCATTGCCGATCACGGTCTTTTCCCCGGGTCTTGCATGGATCACCACATTCTCCTCGATCGAGGATCTGTCCCCTATGGTTATCTTTCCGTAATCGCCTCTGATCACGGCACCGGGACCAACGTAAACGTCCTTGCCCAATGTCACATCACCAACTACTGCTGCCGTATCGAAGACATAGGACCCCTCTCCGATCACAGGGGTCCGGTCCTCGAACCTGTATATGCCCATGGTTCTCACTCTCTATTTTTCCAGATGAATATCCATCTGTGGGAAAGGTATATCGATATCTGCTTTTGCGAATCCTTTTGGAATGTCCTTCCTGAGCTTGGCCCAGAGGTCCCAATAATCATCTGTCTTGACCCAGGGTCTGAGTTGCAGATTTATTGCGGAATCACCGAGGTCGGTTACAACCACATCCATTGGGGGGTCAGCAATTACCATCCCGGTCTTCTTCATGATCCTCTTGGAGACCTTGATCGCTTTATCGAGATCGGAACCGTAGGCAACACCCACGTTTATGTCGACCCTTCGGACTGGCATTCTCGTATAATTCACAATAGGGGATCCCCAAACCTGCTTGTTCGGTATGGTGATGTACTTGTTATCTGCAGTTATAAGCTCGGTTGACATTACACTCATTCCGGAAACCTTTCCGGTGTGCCCAGCAACCTCGACGACCTCGTCCATTTTGATAGCTCTGAGGGTGGCTATCCAGATCCCGGCGAAGACGTTGTTCAGGGAATCCTGCATTCCGAAGGCAATGATCAATCCCAGCGCCGCGGAAAGTCCTATGAACACTCCTCCGACCTCGATTCCGAGAGCTCCCAATGAAAATATTATCACTGCCACATTCAAGATGATCGAGAGGAATTTACCAAGAAAATCGATCATCAGTTTTGGCATCCTTGTCTTTCCCAATGATCTTTTGAACATCATTACAATTATCTTTGCGATCATGAATCCCAGTAGGATGATCAGCAATGCGGTCACCAGTTGAGAGTATGTTATCTTAAGAACAGGTATCTGGCTTTCCAAAGTCTCAATAATATCGTCATACAGCCCCATTGAACATTCCTCTCCCGGCCAATATTGAACATGTTTATCTAATTATTCCCGACATCTTTCAATTATTTTGGGCTGATGTTCTTATCGATCCAATGCAATAAAGCATCAATGAAAACATGCCCTTCATGCAGATCGGAGCTGGGTTGTCATGACGATGTTCAGCATGGATGTATGGAGGGAAACTAAGATACCCTTTAGGACGTGAGATCTACCATGCGGTAAGAGAAAGCAGCAAAGAGGCAGATGATCTCCAAAGTATGCTGTGTTTAAGATCGAGGTCTGATCGTGAAAGCCTCTTCTATCCTGGACCTCAGTCCATTTCTTCATGGTATTCATAACTGATATCAAGCGTATATGAAAAACCGGTATCGGGGACACCTCTCCAGATAAGAGGGCCGATCCATTGGTCCTCGCCAGCTATGATCGTTACATTGATGTCCATTGACCATCTGTCCATCATATAATTGGTTCCATCCCATTCGATGGTGATGTTCCCAGTGACCGGGGTTCCAGGGTTTGCATTTCCTCCTTGCCCTGTACCACTGTAATTTCCTTCTTCACCAGTCTCTGCCAAGGCCAACTGATCAACCTGATCTGCATTTGTATTCGGATCACCATCCTCTACCGAGTAGAGGACCGAGATCTTGATAACATTCGAATAATCCAGATTGATATCCACCGTTGTGCTCAGTTTTTCGGGGGTTATCTGCGCAAGCCCGGTTGGGTTGCCGGTCAGTTGAAATGATGATGAGCCAACGGTTGCTTCAGCTTCCTTCTTGTTATCATCAGAAGAACCTATGCAACCCGCAAGGAATGTCATGATCGCGATGGATGCAACAAGGATTATTGCTTTTTTCATTTATTTGCCCCCTGAATACGTCGGGTTCATTTACCTGTGCAATAATAAACCATTTGGTCACACCCACGATTTTCCCCATGAAAAAAGAGAAATATTGTCAATGGTCATTATTGATCATGGTCGATCCCCCCTCGATCAATATAGATGTCAAACGAGATCCCTTCTTTGACAATATTTCCAATGGTATCTGGTCTCCCAGGTTGAAGCAGAGGAGGCATCCCCTTGAGATCAAAGTTGCACGTCATAGATGGATGAGAATTTCTTCTTAAGATATGAAATGAAATGGTCCTCGTTCAACGGCTCACCTGTAAGTTTCTTCACAAGCTGATTCGCCGTATACATTTTTCCATGCTTGTGGATGTTCTCTCTCAACCACGATAGAAGAGGGGCTAGATCCCCATTTTGGATAGAATCCTCAATGCCTCTGTTCTCTTTCACAGCGGTATTATAAAACTGAGCAGAATAGAGATTTCCAAGGGTGTAGGTCGGGAAGTATCCGATCGCTCCCATTGCCCAGTGTATATCCTGCAGACATCCCATCGAGTCGTTCGCAGGGGTTACACCAAGATATTTTTCATATTTCTCATTCCAGACCTGGGGAATATCGATCACATCCATCTTCTTCTCGATGAGATCGGTCTCTATCTCGAACCTTACCATTATGTGCATGGAATAGGTTAGCTCATCGGCCTCTACCCTGATCAGAGAAGGTTCAACTAAGTTTCCCGCCTTGTGGAAATCGTCAAGGGATACATCTTTCATCGAGGGGAAGTGTTCCTTGAATCCGGGGTAGAAGTGTTCCCAGAATCCTCTGGACCTTCCTACGATATTCTCCCATAATCTGGACTGGGATTCATGAATACCAAGCGATATGAACTCTGACAATGGGGTATTATAATTTTCTTTCAGGAAACCCTGTTCATAAAGCGCATGACCTCCTTCATGTATGGTGGCAAAAAGGCCCGGTCTGATGTCCTTTTCATCATATCTGAGAGTTATTCTGACATCATCCATTCCCCCCGATGTGAATGGGTGGGCGGTAACATCCATCCTTCCCCTGTTGAAATCATATCCCATACGGGTCAGGATCATCTTGAAGTAGGCTCCCTGCAACTGGATCGGATATCCTTTCCTCACTGCCGAGATGTCGACATCCTTGCAAACATCGGTCATCTTGTTTACGATCGGTATCAGCCTGTTCCTGAGGCTGCCGAAAACAGAGGATATATCACTGGACCTCATGAACGGTTCATATTCATCAAGCAGAGCGTCATAGGGCTTCTCTTCATACCCAATATATTCTGCCATCTCCATTTTCAGTGAGAACATCCTTTCCAGGATGTCCTTGAAGATGCTGAAATCGGCATTTTCTCTTGCCTTTACCCATTTCTCGGTTGCGATGGGTTCCAATCTGGAGATCTCTTTCACAAGACTTTCAGGGATCGACGTGGCTCTCTTGTATTTTCTATCAATTTCTCTTATTATTGCCTCATTTTTTTCATTCAGGTCCTTTCTCTTTTTCAATCTTGACAGCAGGCCCCCCATCTCTTTGGACGTGAGCATCTGATGAGAGAGTCCGGAGATCAATGCCTGCTGATCTCCCCTCATGGAGACAGCACCAGGGGGCATGTATGTATTCTGGTCCCACATCAGTAAACCGCTGACCTGTCCCAGGCGATCTATATCCGCATATCTTGCAATGAGTTTCTCCATGTCTTCCATATTCAATTCCCCCTACCCCGATAGGGTTCATATGGAATAGCTTTATCCATTGGAAAGATCAAATACAATTTTGCATGTCCCGATCTGCGAGATCTACCTTTTTGTTAAGGTATTGATGAAAATGTTTGAGGGATGGGAAAACCTTAAATAAGCTTTCTAATGAACCAGCATTTTCTTGATACCTTTATATTTCATCTAAACAGATTGAAGGTTTGTATCCAACAGGATTGGATAATCTCCGGTATTCCGAAGTGGATCTGATAGGACGTGTAGAATTGAGTTCCACAGTCCTTTATATCTATTCATTCGGATACCACCTTAGCAAAGAGAAGAAGTGGGGTTAAGAAGTGGATTGAAATGTGTGATGGGCATCCTCAAAGATGCTCAGGCCCCTCCTACCCGGTTGGGAGGGGTCGTTATTTCACATGTAAAATTCAATTCTAGCCAAGGCGTAAAACTAGACATGAGGGGGTTTACAATTGAGAATAGAGGTGACTGTAGCACTGACGATATGTTTTTTAGTTGGAAGCTTGCCGATGATCGCATCCGGTATCAAGGAACCATTTGATCCTGATATCCTAAATATTCTTGATGAGGATCTTGCTGATGTCAATGTGGATACTGGTGGACATTTCATTGAGAACAGGGGACAATGGGATGAAGAGGTCCTATTCATTGCCGATACGACCTTCGGCCATATT
>JAUVCN010000187.1 GCA_030595715.1 Thermoplasmatales archaeon | reverse complement strand
AGAGCCTGAAGGGACGTATCGACGGTTTTGTAAGGTCCGCCTTGCGGAGCCTGGATACGGGGGCCGCCCTGAAGGAGATGGAAGGGGTTGTCTCGGAACTTCCAAGGAACGATGACAGGATAATGTTGCTGGACCAGGCCCATGGCCTGTTGAAGAAGAACAGGGACCCTCATCCGGGCATAATCGTGAGGATATGGAAGCTGAAGCTCCTCAGGGAGGAGGGGGGGAGCAAAAAGGGTGATAGGCTCCTCCGTGAGTTGAGGAAGGATGCGGAGAGGATCGGTTTTCAGAAGGCTCTGGATCGACTGTCCAAGCTCGATTGAGCCCATGAAAGCCTTTTTAGGTTGATAGTGTATCTAACCATATAGTTGGAAGAGTGGATACTTTGGTTGTTATATCCAGGTCCATGCGGTGCAGCCTCGTCTTGACCACGTTGATGCTGCTCGCCGCATCTCCACTCATATCCACAGAAGATATCAGAGATGAGATCTCTATCATTGGGGGGGGAATACTTTCAGTTAGTGGCCTGGGGGCACTCTCGGAAACGACGATCACGGAGTCCATAGTTATCGATGGAGATGCAGAATATCGAGCGTTTATTGTTGAGAATGGGCTCCCTGGGGAGGGGACGGAAACGGACCCCATTGTATGGGAGGATCTGAACTTCAAGATAGGAGATGAGATCTCGGGCATCGAGTTCAATGGTACCTCGCTTCATACATTGATCATCAACTGCACCTTCACCATGGCCACTTCAGCCAATCGGAACACCTACCTGAGCGGGGTCATCATCGAGGGGTCAATGCACATAGCAATTAGATCGTCCACGTTTACCAACATCCATTATCCAGCATATTTTGAGAGCTCCTCAGACTGTGAGATCTCCAACTGCAAGCTTGATGGTGGGGTCCGGTACGTCCAATCACAAAACTCCCAAAGGATCTCGGTCCAGGATAACCATTTCATCTACGGAGGGATCGTAATGGTCCGATCAAATTGGTGCACCATCTCCAACAATGTCCTATCCTCACCCAGCGATGACATCTACATCTTCATGTGTGACAACTGTACTCTTGATGGAAATGAGGGAGAGTGGTCTGATAGGTACAACCTCGTGATCATGTGGTCCATGGACATCACATTGAAGGACAATCGGAACAACGGCCTTATTATGATCTACGGGGAAATAGAACATTTCGAAACTCTCAGGTTGATCGGAAGAAATACCGCATTGGGAAAGGACGTGCTCTTCTTCGAGGACAGGGATTTCAATGGAACGTGGAACGCGACGGAGGAACAGGTGGTGATATTCTTGAACTGTTCCAACCTCAAGATCAATAAATCACTGGAGGTGGATGGAGATATCGGGCTGGTAATGACGCTGGCCGGATGCAGTAACGTCACCCTTGATGACTGGGAGCTGGGAGTGGAGTTGTATGAACATCTGAACATTCAGGGATCGCGAAATGTGAAGATCAGGGGAATGGACCAGACAATGCACTCAAGCATCGACATCGATCAATGTGAGGATATTGAGATCCGGGATTCAGAGTTCTTCGGCGGGCCCATGATCGAGCGGACAGCCGGATGCAGGATCATCAACAACACCTTCTCTGGCGGATACGTGAACATCAAGGATTCATACGACCTGGAGTTCAGGGATAATCAGCAATTGATGACAGATCTCGATCTATCGGGAGATGTTGAAAATATCAGTATCGTTTCCAATGACCTGCAACATGGGTCCAGGATAACCACCGAACCGGGGTGCAGAGATATCCAGCTCCGATCGAATGTCCTTGATAATACGTCAATATTTTCCATATCGGGGCCAATTTCAAACCTCAGGACATTTCAGGTGGATAATAACACGGTCAGTGGGAATCCGTTCGTGTTCCTGATCGATGGCTCATATGGTGGGAGGGAATGGGAAGGAGATGCAGGTCAGATATTCGCAGCGGGTGTAAGCGACCTGGTTTTCAGGGATCAGGTCATCTCATCCCAATCTGACCTTATGACGCTTCTGGAGTGCGATAATATCCAGATCATCGATACGGAGTTCACAAGTGATCCGGACCTGTACGGATACGATGTGGGTCAACCCTACGGATTGAGGGTGAAAAACTGCAGCAATATTGTCATGACCAACATCCTGATGAACGTATCCAAGATGAGGATCGATGGATCCGACTATGTTCAAATTGATGGAGGGCGGTTCGAATCCGCCGACATCTATTCCGGAGCCATCAAGATCGGAGGCTCCAGAGATTGCACGGTCAGCAACAGTATATTCGACTCATGGGAGGCAATGGAGATCGACTCCTCTCAGGACATTCTGATAAGTGGGAACCATATCTCCGGTCGGGATGGGATCTCCATCAGGGAATCGGCAGGATCGATCCTTTCGAACAACTCTCTGGACGGCTTCGGCACGGGAGTCCTTATCGAGGATTGCTCAGGATCATTGATCGAAGGGAACCAGTTCGACGATATGGTCAGATCCATCTACATATCAACATCCAGAGACGATATCATAAGGAGCAATCACTTCATCGGCGGAAGGAACAAGGTGGAGATCCGCCGCTGGGCCAAGGGAACGTTCAGTAACAACCTGGTCAACTCGGATGGATTTCGGGGCATCCTCATTATCGACTCACACCAGATCATGATCGATGATAATGAGATCATCAATGATGACATCCTTACGGAGATGGAGGGTATCACCCTGATCCGATCAAATTGGTGCATTATCTCCAATTGTTCGTTCCCGGAATTGACCTCCATGGCGGTAAAACTGGACCGATCCAACGACACGGTGATCAGGAACAACACCTTCTTTCGGAACACGATCGGGATATCCCTCTCCTACTCCAACAACAATTCGATCTCCGGAAATACCTTCCAGCTCTGTTCAGAATATGCCGTCCTTATCAATATTGCTCTCACACATCTGGGCCCCAGAATGTCTGCCAACAATACGATCTGGAACAACACGTTCTTGAGGAACAGCGGTTCAGGGGAGATCTACAATTCCAAGTATCCCCAGGCATTGGACAGCGGGAGCAACAACACCTGGTACCACCTCGATGGATATGGAAATACCTGGAGCGACTGGAGGTCTCCAAATTACGATGGAAATTCCATCGTCGATGAGCCCTACCTGATCGGCGGAGACGCTGGAGCACTGGATATCTACCCCTATACCGACGTGGTGGACGTGAAGTTCGATCCAATGGCCAACCGGGACCGATCGAACCTGGGATTCTACTTCGTCCCCGTTCATATTTTAATCATATTCCTCGCCGTGTATTTCCTTGTAATTGGTGCCCGTCCTTACAAGATGCCAAAGGATGAGATCAAGGGTAAAACAAAGAGTAAGGATGAGAAAAAGATGAAAAAAGCCGGTAGTAAGAAGACGAATTCGAAGAAGTGACCATAAGGTCAGTTGAGAATTGTCCACTTATACTCGTTTCTATCCTGACCCCTTCATTCACTTGAATTGAAAGATTATTTATTTAATAGTATGACACATTAAGGCTTCAGTCTAGGATACATTGAGGAGATGAGAAAATGAGGATAGGATCGATAATCGTGCTCTTTCTATTGATCAGTTCATTGGCCTCATATCAATTATTCAATTCAGGAGTGGAGGGAGCTTCGAGCTTCGATGAGATCATTTCTATCCTATCCGACAGCGACCTTGGAAATCTCATCAGTGACAATGGCTGGAAT